>NZ_JBYNRX010000087.1:0-111612 GCF_057785375.1 Roseiflexus sp. | reverse complement strand
CCACGCGGTCTGCCGCCGGTGGCGGAGACGTTGCCTGCCGCCATCGAAAGGCTCGTCCGCGAGGTCAACCCGGAGAAGATTATTCTCTTCGGCTCATATGCGTATGGCAACCCGACGCCCGATAGCGATGTTGATCTGCTGGTGGTCGTTCGGAGCGACGAACCGTATCGCCAGCGGTATCTGCGCGTGGCGCGGGCGCTGCAACCGCGCCTGTTCCCCCTCGACCTGATCGTCAAGACCCCTGAAGAGATCGAAGAGGCGCTGCGCGCCTTCTCGCCCTTCCTGCGCGAGATTTACACAAAGGGAATCTGTCTCTATGAAAGAAAGTAATCCCCTGGATTGGGTCGCCAAAGCGGAAGGCGACCTCGACATGGACGCGCTATGCGCGGCAAGACTCAGCATACCGACGCTGCCGTCTTCCATGCACAACAATGCGCTGAAAAATATCTCAAGGCGATGCTGATCGCCGGAATGATCCCATTTCCCAAGACGCACGACCTGACGATCCTGCGTCATCTCTGCATCAGCAATGGCATCCCGATCAATGTGGACGAACAGGCGCTTGATTTCCTCTCTGGATTTGCGGTCAATGCGCGCAACCCCGGCGCCGAACCGTCGCCGGAGGAAGCCCGTGAAGCCATTGCCATCGCCAGAAACGTTCGCGCCTTCGCGCGCCGCCGGCTGGAGGTGAAATAACATTCAACGTTCAATGATTATTCGCGCCAGGTATTGACCGGTGTACGATCCCGGAGTGTGCGCAACCTGTTCGGGAGTTCCGGCGGCGACGACGCGCCCGCCCTCGTCGCCGCCTTCGGGACCCAGGTCGACGACCCAATCGGCGCACTTGATGACATCGAGATTGTGTTCGATGACGAGCACCGTGTTTCCTGCATCGACCAGCCGTTGCAACACGCGCAGCAGGCGATCCACATCGGCGACGTGCAATCCGGTCGTTGGTTCGTCCAGAATGTAGAGGGTGCGCCCGGTAGCGCGGCGGCTCAGTTCGGTCGCCAGTTTGATGCGCTGCGCTTCACCGCCGGACAGGGTGGGGGCCGGCTGACCGAGGCGGATGTATCCCAGCCCCACATCGATCAGGGTTTGCAACTTTTCGGCGGTGGCCGGCACGCGCTCGAAGAACGCCGCCGCTTCTTCGACGGTCATGTCGAGCACTTGCGCAATATTCTTGCCGCGGTAGCGGATGTCGAGCGTCTCGCGGTTGTAGCGCGCGCCGTGGCACACGTCGCAGGTCACGTAGAGGTCGGGCAGGAACTGCATTTCGATCTGCATCAACCCTTCGCCATTGCAGTGTTCACAGCGTCCACCGGGGATGTTGAACGAGAAGCGACTCGCGTCGTAGCCGCGCGCGCGCGCTTCAGGCGTCTGCGCGAACAACTTGCGGATCGGATCGAACGCTTTGGTGTAGGTGACCGGGTTGGAACGCGGCGTGCGACCGATCGGCGACTGATCGATATCGATCACCTTGTCGATATGCTCGATGCCGTATATGGCGTCGTGCGCGCCGGCGCGCGCGCGCGCGCCGTGGAGCGCCTGCGCCAGACGCGGGTAGAGCGTGTCGTTGATCAACGTGGATTTGCCAGAGCCGCTGACACCGGTAATGGCGACCAGGCATCCGAGCGGAATGGCGACGTCGATATGCTTCAGGTTGTGCTCACACGCCCCCTTGATCGTCAGAAACTTGCCGCTACCGGATCGTCGCCGGCGCGGAACGGCGATTGCGCGCTTGCCTGAGAGGTACTGCCCGGTCAATGAGCGCGGCTCTGCCAGCACAGCGTCGAGCGGTCCACTGACGATCACCTCGCCGCCGCGCTCTCCTGCGCCGGGACCAATATCAACGATCCAATCGGCGGCGCGGATGATTTCTTCATCGTGCTCGACAATCAGCACGCTGTTCCCCAGATCGCGCAAGCGGCGCAGCGTAGCGAGCAGGCGCGCCGTGTCGCGCGGGTGCAGCCCGATGCTCGGCTCGTCCAGAACGTAGAGCGCACCGCTCAACCCAGAGCCGATCTGCGTCGCCAGGCGGATGCGCTGCGCCTCGCCGCCGGAAAGGGTCGTGGCGGCGCGGTCGAGCGTGAGATACTCCAGCCCTACTTCGTTCAGAAAGCGGAGGCGCGCGCAGATGTCGTTCAGGATGGGTGCGGCGATCTGACATTCGCGCACGGTCAGAGCATAGGCGGATGAGTGCAGGTCGCTTTCGCGCGTCTCGCGCCAGCGTGTGACAACCGCATCGACATCGGCAGCCAACGCCTTTGCCCACGACCAGGCTTCAGCGACGGGGAGCGCCGACACCTGTGCAATCGTGTATCCGGCGACGGTGACGGCAAGCAACTCAGGGCGCAGGCGCGCCCCGTTGCACGCCGGGCAGACACGCGGCGTCATAAACTGCTCGATCTGCGCGCGTTCCGTTTCGTCGGCGCACTCTGCCAGCCGACGGCGCAGCGCAGGGATCACCCCCTCGAACGGCGCTTCGACGACGCGCTCCTCGCCGCGCAGCCGGTAGCGTAGCGGCAGCACATCGCCGTCGGAGCCGTAGAGGATCGTTGCCACAACGTCGGGGGGGAGGTCGCGCAGCGGCGTGTGCAGCGAAAAACCAAGGTGATCGGCGAGCGATGCCAGCAGATCGTCGAAGTAGCGGCGCTGCGCGCGACTGACGTTTGCCCAGGGCGCAATCGCACCCTCTGCGAGCGAGAGCGAGCGGTCAGGAATGACCAGATCGGGGTCGAACTCCAGCACGCTGCCGAGTCCATCGCAGGCAGTACAGGCGCCAGACGGGTTATTGAACGAAAAATCGCGCGGTTCGAGCGCCCCAATCGTTGCGGGACCGTGGACCGGACAGGCATACCGTTGCGAGAGGGTCAGTTCATCACCGCCGACGACCTGCACGATCACCACCCCATCGCCGACCCGCAGCGCCGTCTCGACCGAATCGGCGACGCGCACCCGAAACTGCGACTGATGCGGCGCCGGATCGGGCGATGGAATAACGAGGCGATCAACCACAACCTCAATCGTGTGTGATCGGTAGCGATCCAGGCGCAGATCATCCGCCAGGTCGCGCACCTCACCATCGACGCGCACGCGCACAAACCCCTGTTTGCGCACCTGATCGAGGAGGGACTGATGATCGCCCTTCTGATCACGAACGAGCGGCGCGAGCAGCAGGATGCGGCTGTCGGGAGGCAGCCCGAGGATCGTATCGATCATCTGCTGCGCCGACTGACGAGTCAGCGGACGACCGCAATGAATGCAGTGCGGTCGCCCGATGCGAGCGAAGAGCAAGCGCAGGTAGTCGTAGATTTCGGTGACCGTGCCGACAGTTGAGCGCGGATTGCGCGCCAGCCCTTTCTGGTCGATAGCAATGGCGGGTGACAGACCTTCGATGGCATCGACATCCGGCTTATCGATCTGCCCAAGAAACTGACGTGCATAGACGGAGAGCGACTCAACATAGCGACGCTGACCCTCAGCAAAAATCGTATCGAATGCCAGCGACGACTTGCCGGAGCCGGACAGACCGGTGATCACCACCAGCGCATTGCGCGGCATGGTGACCGTAATATTCTTGAGATTGTGGACGCGCGCCCCGCGCACCACGATCCAGTCAGCAGCCATAGCGCGTATGCCGATACACAAGCTCAGACCAGGGATGGTAGCACGGAACCGCGCAGAGAGCAAATGGTTTTTTAACTATGTGAACTTTTCGCCGCGCACCACCTGTACGTCACAGACATAGGCAATGACGGCATAGTTGGGAAAATAATGGTCTGCCACCGCGTCTATAATGCGGTCGGCAACCTCAGGCGAGACCAGCGTTTCGATCTTGACATTGCCGCCCTGCCACCGGCTGGCGTGAATGCCGCGCGTCCCTTCGCCATGCACCTCCGAAATGGTATAGCCGTGGGCGCCGAGCGTACGGATCTCATTGATCAGGCGTTCCTTCAGCACTGGTTCGGCAATGATCGTCACCAACCGCACGGTCGTCAGTTTCATCACTCGCTCCTTTCACTGCACTTCATCGCGAAGCGTTACATCCGTCCAAGCGCCGCGCTCAGCCAGCGTGCATATTCATAATACAACGGCAAGCCAATGATCAGATTCACCGGCAGCGTAATTCCGAGCGACGACGTCAGATAGATGCTCGGATTCGCCTGCGGGAACGTGGCGCGCACGGCGGCGGGAGCATCGATGTACGAAGCGCTGGCGGTAATCACCCCCAGGATGAAGGCGCCACTCGGCGAAAGACCTGCCAGCAGACCGAGCGACACGCCGATAATGCCGTGGATGAGCGGCATCACGGTTCCGAAGACCGCCATAAACGGACCGACCTTGACAAAATCACGCAGTTGCCGGCCAGCGAGCATGCCCATTTCGATCAGGAAGAAGACCAGCACGCCGCGGAAGAGGTCGCTATAGAGCGGCTTGATGCGCGCAAACCCCTGCTCGCCGATAATGACGCCGATCAGCAGCCCGCCGAGCAGTAATACCACACTGCGCCCGGTAAGAGTATCACGGATGACCCGGCCGAATTCGCTGTTCTGCGCCTGACTCACACCCATGCGCCAGCGCCCGATGAAGAGCGCCACAACGATTCCCCATTCCATGAGCGCCGCCAGCGCCGGAATGAACGCCTCGAAGGTGTTCTGCCCGTCCGGCAGGCGCTCGATGAACGAAATGCCGGCGACGAATGTCACCGATGAGACCGAACCATAGTGCGCGGCAATGCCGGCGGCGTTGGGAATGTCGAACCTGCCGGGACCGCGCAGGATCAGGTAGCACCACGTCGGCACGGCAATCGCCAGGGCAATCGTCGCCAGCGCCGGCAGCAGAAACTCGCCAAGCGTCGTGCCTGCCAGTTCGATGCCGCCGTTCAGCCCGATAGAGAACAACAGGTAGACCGAAATCGCCTTGATGACCGCTTCTGGAATCTCGACCTCGCTCCTGATCAGGGTCGCCACAATCCCCAAAACAAACGCCAGTACGAGTGGTGACAAAAGATTGCTGCGGATGATCTCGATCGTATCCATACCTTCCTCAAAGACATATAAAGATATTGCTGACATTGCGGAAGGTAGCACGAGTCGCTATTTTTGTCAATAGAAAGACTTAAGAGACACAAAAAGACTATACCTTCAGCGGATCGTGCTCCATCGAATGGCGGGGAGGAGGTCAATCGACGTCGCGGCGCAGCATGTATCCCTGGCCGCGCACGGCGATCAGTTTGCGCGGATGTTTGGGGTCGGGTTCGATCTTGTCGCGAATGCGCTCGATAATCTTCTGCAGCGCGCTGTCGGACGGCGGCGACACGGGCCAGATGGCGCGCTTGACTTCATCGCGGGTGCAGACGCGCCCGGCGTGTTCGTGCAGGAATGCATAGACTTCCCCTTCGAGGTGGGTGAAGGCGGGCGGCGCTGCTGGCGCCGCAGGGGGCAGAGGGAGCGACGTTTCAGCGGCGGGCATGCCAGGCTGGTCCGACAGCGCCTGAGCGAAGATGGCGGAGGTCATCCGCCAGCCATGCCGGTCGCGCTGCGCCAGACCACGCAGGTGGAGCGCCTCGAAGATCGCGGTTTCGTCGGAGGTTGGCGCGCGGTGCTGTTCGAGCAGCACCGCGCGCGCGTCGGTCGCCGTGGTATGCGTTTCGATCAATTCGCGCCACCAGGAGCGGCAGAGGGGGCGCGCCTCTTCGATAGCGGCGCGCTCGATGTCGTCGGGGTTGCTGCCATTGGGATGCGTTCGCCAGTGATAGACGTGCGCAGCGGCAATCAGGAGCAGCAGCACGTTGGCGCCGCCAAGCCGCCGGATCCAGGCGTGATCGGCGGCGCTGAACATCGGCGCGCGCGCGAGCAACGCGGCAATGTCGGCGTCATCGAGCCTGCCGATGAAGAATTCGCTGGCAAACAACCCCCAGAAGGACGACGGCTCGCGCAACTCGTCCAGCGGGTACAGCCGGCTTAATGGCGCGCTGGCAGTGACCACATAGGCGACGTGCGCGCCAATATCGGGGTCCTGTGTCAGCGAGCGCAAAAAACTGGCGGTATGGCGCGGCAGGCGGGCAATCCCCTCCACGTTGTCGATCAGAAACACAAACGTGCGGTCGCCATTTCGCCGGATCATGTCCTCAACGACGCATTTGAGCACATAAACTGCATCGACGATCGCTGTTTCGGCGATGCCCTGATCGGGCAACGCCGGGAGATCGTCGTACAGAGCGAGCGCTTGAGCCGTGGCGCGCGCCAGATCACGCCAGAAGTACAATGCGCCGTGGCTCTGAGAAACGCCCAGATCGGCATACGGACCAGCGTTGACATAGGGGAAGACAAACCGCGCCGTCGCGTCGCCGCAGATCGGGCGCTCCGGCGATGCGCTGCGCAGATAGTAGAGCAGTGAGGTTTTTCCGCTCCGCGCATCGCCGATTATAGCGCAACACTGCGATGGCGCCGCCGTCAGGCGTTCACAGACGGCGGCGATGAGGTCGCGGCGCCCGATGAACAATTCAGGATCGATGACCGGCTTGCGGTTGCCGAAAGGGTTCATATGCTCGCCTGCGTTCAGCGACATTGCTGACAATAACTATACCACACTTCGCGCAGGCATGTCGATATACCGACCTTAAAACGTCAGTGTTGTCGCGCCAACACAAAGCGCTGCCATTTCCTCGATGCCCAGCACGCGCACATCTGGCAGGAGACCGTGATCGGCATCGAGCCAGTAGCGCCGGAGACACGGTTGCGACAGATACAGCGCCCCGCCGGCTGCACGATACGCATCGCGCACCTCGCGCAAAGGCGGGTATCCTGCTTCGTGCAAACCGGCAGCCCACCCCTCGGGTGTTGCACACAACACTCCTTCGCCGCGCAGCAGAACCGCTGCGCGATTCCCGGCGGCAAGCACTGCGCTGGCGGTCAGAAAACCCAGCGTGGCGGCGCCGGGATCGCGTCCGGCATGGGTGATGATAATGACGAATGGTGGTGTGGTTGTCATCGCAGTCATATCCATACCTGGGTTGATTCAGATTCGACAAGCCCCCGTCGGAACGCACGCAGCAAGATAGTCAGACGGCGTTGGCTTTGGCAGGCTCAGCCAACGCCGACGATCTATCTGGCGATCTCAGGACGCGAGCAGGGACTGCGGAGCGCGTTTGACATTCCTGGCTATCGTCAGTTCCTGCCCGACGTGACTCGCCGCCTGCTCAACACGCCTCCCAGCGCAACCCGCCGGCATACTTGTGCATCACCTTGCCGCGCTCGTCGAGCGCAAACAGGTAGAGCCAGCCGTTGTCGAGCAACTGCCGCACCTGCTCGTGCCGGGCGATAATGTCGGTCATCGCCTCGATCGGCGCTTCGATCATCACGTGCAGGCGCATCGGTTCGTGGACGTAGCTTTCGCCGTCGTGAACCGACTGCCACGGCAACCCGACCTGCAGATCACCGGAGTTGCCCTCCAGAACGCCAAGCGTGCCGACGACGTTGTGCAGCGTTTTGTTGCCGCTGCCGAAAACCCGGTTGTCCACTGTCGAACCGTAGTACTGCAGATTGATCCAGCTTGCAACGATCATCGGCGCCGTCATAATCAGTTCCAGCACACCGAACCCTTCGTCCTGCCGCCAGTCGTATGAGTGCAGGAAGGAGCGTCCATTCATCACCACCCCTGCCGTGCGATCACGCGGGGTGACGATAAATGCTGCGCAGCCAGCCAGCCCCCACTCCGGACGCACCTGCGACCAGTCCTTGCTCCGCAGCCGCACCGCGCCATCGATGTCCGCCTTCGACGTGATCTTCAGCAGGGTTGATCGCTCGGCGCGCGCCAACCGTCCGGCGGCGGCCAGGTCCGCTTCTAGCCGCTTGAGATCTTCGGCATGGCTCGCCGGGATGTCGGCTTTGTCGAAAATCGCCACATCATCGGTGGTGGTGTCGTGCAAACCGGCCACAAACACGGTATCGTCGGGAATGACGAGTCCGCGCGCGTTCAGACCGGCGCGCACTGCCGGGTCGTTCAGGATCTGCACCGCCACGCGGACATTCGCCTCGCCGGTATGACCGCCGCAGGCGCCGCAATCAAGACCCGTCGCGTGCGGGTTGTTGACGGTGGTCGAGCCGTGCCCGGCAAGCAGCACAATGCGAGCGAAGTTGGTCGTCAGCGACATCGCTTTGAGCGCACCCTCGGCGACCGCCACCCGCTGCTCGAGCGCCATGCCAGTCGTGCGCCCGCCAATCGTGCGCGGCTCGAGACTGGGGCGAACACGCTCGCGGGTGTGCGCATCCAGCCCGAAGGTCGCCGGATGCGGCACGGGGCGGGTAATCCCCAACGTATCGAGTGCCAGCTTCCGCACATATGCCAGCCCAACCGGACCGACGAACCCGAAGCAGGAAATTGGTCCGAACTTGAACATCCGCCACGCTTTGGCGACGCGCTGGTTCATCGCGCGTTTCTCGATGGCAGCGGTCACCTCAGCCTCGGGCGCGCCGCGAACCGACTCGGCGATCACGAACTGCGGTGTCAGCAGAACCGGGCACTGCGCGCCGCCGCGGGTTTCCGCCAGCGGCACATACTCGATTGGGAAGCCGAAAAAACCGGCGAAACCGATCGTCTCGATCTCATCAGTCACGGTTTCGAGCGCGCGGCGAAAGATCTCGGAGCGCACGTCGATACAGAAGACTGCCTGCACCCGCTTTCGCGTCGCGGGTGCGTCCGTCGTCTGCGCGCCGAGGCGGGCGAACAACTGGCGCTGATAGGCTTTCTCGAAGGCGCGCTGGAGCAGGAGATCGCCAGCGATCGCGCGCCGGGTCGCGTCGTCCAGGTAATCGTTGACCAGTTCGCCAGCCCGCGCTCGCCATGCCTCCGCCAACCCTTTGGACGCGAAGCTGCGCCAGAGCGCCACTTCCCACACCAACCGGATCGCCAGCAGATCGGTGAGCGTGTCGTCTTTGCCGCTGTAGAGTTCGGCTTCCCAGCGCAGGTAGCGGGCATAACTGGCCCAACCGTGAATGGTCAGCAAGAGCCGGTGCAGGTACGCCTCAACTCCCTCGGCAGGAATGTTCAATATCTCTATCGCAGCGACAATCGTCTCCATCGCCGACTCCGGCAATTCGCGCAGCGCCTGGCGAAACCCATGCGCGCCGCGCATCTGCGGCGCGCGATCATGCGCCGCCTCAGCCCGCCACGCGGCATATGCCGGCAGATCGGCCCACGGCGACCGCCAGTAGGACTGGCCCAGGTCAAAGTAGGCGCCTGCCCATGTCGAGATCGACTCGGTGACGATGTCAGCCCAGTTGACGCCGGTCGTCTCACGCGCAACATCGGCGACCGTGGGCAGTGTTGTGAATGCCGGCGCTTTCGCGTCACTCAGTGCGAACGCCTTGAGCGCTTCGACCGTCGCAGGAGCGCCGGGGAACGGGATGCCTTCGGCCAGCGCCGCTGCCAGGTCGGCATCGATCACGCGCCCGCTTGTGATCGCCTGTGCATAGAAGGAGCGCGGCGCAGTCATGCGGGCGCCAGCCCGGCGCGCCAGCAGTTCGGCGGCGTTCTCGAAGGAGTGCTCGATCAGACCGAGATACGGATTGACCGCCACAAAATTGCGCAGGGGCCACAGCGGAGCAATGCGCTGTTCGGCGCGCTTCACGGCTGCGGCGATCATATCGGTGGCAGGAAAATATGTCGGCGCCATCATCGGTGCAGGTCGGGTCCGAGTGTCAGCCAGGTGCAGATTCATCGTATCGTCCTCCGAATACTACATAGTCACAAATCAGCGAGCCAGCCGGAATGTATCGATGAACCGGTCGAACAGCGTGTTGGCGTAGAAGCCGTTCTTCAGATGGACATAGAGCGACCGCCATGCGGGGCGCTTCACCAGCGCGGGCAGGAAGGCGCTGAGCGCCATCACGATGCCGAACATCGCCACTGCCGCCACGACCGCGATCATCGCCGTCATAGTGAGCGGCGGGTAGACGGCAACCGCCTTGCCGAGCAGCGCCTCAGCCGTCACCTCCAGGGCGAAGAAGGCGATCGTCACCAGCGCAGCCATCAGCATGGTGCGACCGATCACCGAGACAGGCGCTTTATTGGTATTGCCCTTCACCAGCAAATAGGCGACAGCAAGCATAAAGATCGTGATCATCGCGGTTTCGCCCGGTCGTTTGGTGATGTCGATGCCAATGGCAGTGGCGACTGCCAGGAAGATCGCCACGGAAACCGCCATATTCGCCAGGAGACTGAGCAGGTGCGGCGCAGTGTCGAGTTTTTGAGCGCCAGTATTGCGCACATATTCGATAATGCTGCCCGACGACAGGAAGGCGTGCGCCTTATAGCAGGAATGGGCGATAAGGTGCATAATGGCGACCGTATGCGCGCCGAACCCGCACAACATCAGCATGAACCCCATATGCGCCGCGCTCGAGTACGCCAGTGAAACCTTGACGCTCGTCTGCGTAATCATTGAGGATGACGCGAAAATCGCCGTGAACCCGCCAAGCGCGATCAGCAGGATCAGCGCCGGAGTCGACAGGAACACCAGTTCGCCGAACCGCACCACCAGAAAGATGCCAGCATTGAGCAAACCGGCGTGCAGCAGCGCCGACACGGGGGTTGGCGTTTCCATCACTTCGAGCAGCCAGCCGTAGAAGGGGAACATCGCCGATTTCAGCGCCGCAACGATCACGATCAGGACTGCCGCGACAGCAGCATTCGCGGGAATATTCCCATCGGCAAGCGCCGCCGCAGTCGCCTCGCGGATCGCGCCCAGGTCGGCGGCGCCGAAGGTCTGGGCAAGCAGCACAGCGGCGACAATCAGACACACATCGCCGATGCGAGCGGCGATGAATTTCTTGCGGGCGGCGCGAATGGCGCGCGGGCGCTCAGGGTAGAACACCAGCAGTTCGTGCAGCGCCAGGCTCATACCAATCCACGCCAGCGTCAGTTGCCAGAGATTACCAGCCAGCACCATCAACAGGACTGTGCTAATCGTCAGGTAGAGGCGGATAAAAAAGATCCTCTGGCGCGGGTCGCCATCGAGATAGTTGCGGCTGAACTGGATCAACAACGTGCCCAGCAACGTCACCAGCCACGACATCATGACACTCAGTTCATCGAGGCGCAGCGCAATGCCTGCCTCACCAACGCCGATCAGCGGGCTGACCATGGGACCAGAGGTGAAGACCGCAATCCCAAGCCCAAGCAACAGCAAGAACGAACCGATGCCGACCGCGCGCCCCAGCTGGAACGTCAGATCAACCGACCGCGTCAGAGACGCGATGAGCGCCACGACTATCAGTGACAGCGGCGCAAGATACCCGAGAAGCGCCAGATCGCCGACCATGCCTCCGTCCATAACGTACCGACCCTCCTTCTGTTCTTGATCTTTTCCATACCAAGAGAATATCGGAGATTGTCGTCAATGTCAATATAAAGACATCAAGACATCTGAAAAACTCTTTCTTTGACGGATGTTCCTCGACGGATGGAGGGGATAGAATAGTTCTCAAGGGTAGAGTTTTTCAGGAGCGAGATGCGTTTTCCGCGTCTCGAAGCCTTTTTCTTCCTCCCCCCCGCCCCCTCTCCAGCAGAGCTGGAGAGGGGGATTTGAGGCTTTCTGATGCCTGAAACGGGCGACTTAACATGAGAGTTTGCCCAAAAACTCTACACTTGTAAGGGATAGAATAATCCGGCATCGCCACGTCTAGCCCGCGAAGGCGGGCTTCGCTTCCCATAGCCCGTGACTTCAGTCGCCGGGCGGGGAGGCGCCATCACGCCCGCGCGGATGCCGCGAGTCGGGATCGGCGGCCAGGAGCGGCAGATACAGCCCCGTGGTTCCTGGCACATCCTGCCTGCGCCCGAGTGACATCCGTATAGTGACAATCGTTCCATCTCCTCGTATAATGGAACGGAATGCATCCGCCCGACGAGTCGCGCCGGAGCGCCCGATATGTCTGATCGAAAACGTCAAAGCCAGCCATCGACACCACAAGGAGGAAGCGGCATGAATGTTGCGGGGCGAACTGTCGCCATCGTGTTTGCACTGCTGATCATCGTTGGATTAGGCGCGGCGACCGCGCGCTTTGTGCAGGTGGACGAGGGACAACGCGGGATTATTATTACCAGCGGCGCCGTTGAGGGCATCCAGGAGCCGGGCGTCTTCTTCCGCCCCTTTGCGCCATTGACCCGCGTCGAGATCGTGAATGCCCGTCGTCAGACGCTCCAGATCTCGCAGAATGTCGCCAGCAGCGACAAACAACTGTACGATATCGACATTCAGATCGACTTCAGCCGGAAGACCGATCCGGAGTCGTTACGCCAGATGTACGCCCGCCTTGGCGCCGAAGATGATCTGCTCCGCCTGCAACTTGAAGGCTTCGCTTCCGACGCCTTGAAGAGCGCCAGCACGCAGTTTACGCTCGATCAGGCGCTCTCCGACCGTGGCGGTTTTTCCCAGCGCATTCGCGCCAATCTGACGTCGCCGCCCGGTCCGGGACAGCAAAGCCCTGCCGATCAACTCTTTGTCGTCATCGAAGCGGTGAAGGTGCTCGACATCAAAGTCAGCGATGAATACGCCCGCCTCCTCTCCGAAAAGGCGAATCTGGAAGTGAAGATCGAAACCGAGGAGCGTCGCCGCCAGCAGATCGAGGCGGAGCAGGCGAACAATCTGTTCCAGGCGGAGCAGGAGGCGCGGGTGGCGCTGACCCGCGAAAAGGGGCAAACGGCGGCGGCGCTCGAGGCGGCAAACCGCGAGGCGCAGGTGCGCGCGATCCAGGGGCGCTACTGGCGCGAGAACCCGGAATTGTTTGAACTACGCATCCGTGAGTTGATGGTCGAAATGTTGAAAAGCGGCAATATCTGGTTCATCGATCCCAACACCAACATTACCCTGTTGCTGAACCAGATGGCAACCGGCACAACGGTCGTGCCCAACCCGTCGTCGGGGCAGCGGACATCGACGCAACCAGCGCAGCCGTCGCAGCCTGCGACGCCTGAGCAACCGGCGGCGCCGACGACGCCGTAATTGCGATGGCATATGTGGTCTGGATCATAACAGGCGTGCTCACAGCGGCGCTCCTTAGCGCGGCGCCGCCACACCGTTCCGTGTACGGAGACGCGGTCGCGCCGGCGCTGGCAGGCGTTTTTGGCGCGCTCCTCGGCGGCATCATCGTCAGCGGCGTCATTCATGCCGATCATACGGTGACGCTGCCGGGCGCGCTGGGGTCCATCATCGGCGCAGCGATCTTCGTCCTGACGGTGCAGGCGCAGCCAGGCGCCGGAAACCGGCGGGTCGGGCGGGGGAACCCCGGCACGGATGACCGCTGACGGAATGACGGACCTCGCCGGGGGAAAGCGGGACCTCACAGGATCGGGCCGTCCGTAAATGTGATTTCCCTCATCCTCCTTCCCCTTCTCCCACAAGGGGCGAAGGGGGCGTGAGGGAGGCGTCGCCTCCCTCATACGGGGCGAAGCGGGTGCGGGGAAGCAGCGTTGCCTTGCCCACACGGCGCGAAGGAGGCGGCGGGGGCGCCACCTTTTTGCTTTCTCGGATAAGCCTAACGCATTAGCCCAACTCTTGCGCCCTGCGTTCCCTGCTCTTCGAGGAATGCTCCCTGTGAAAAGCGGACAGTACGTCGCTTTTGAGTAGATAGGCGAGGAAAACGACTGGGGCGAGAAAATCTCGCGTCATGGCAAACGTACACGTGGCGCAAATTTTACAAGTGCGGACACGATGGTGATGTTTGAGCGGATAGATGGAAAGCGGCACATTTTATGCGTCAGCAGTTTTTGACCCACGAAATGGAACGAGCCAAAGAACTGGCTGCTGAGACGGTATGCGTCCTTCATATTGCCCCAGACCATTGCTCTTGCGCCACTTGGTGAGATAGTTACGGATATTTGGAAGAAACTGGTGCATCCGTGCGACAGGTTCATCAGCATCAGCACCGAATAACTATTTGGCGGTTGGTCGGTTGAAGCATTTCCAGAGACGAGGGCGTAGCGGGAATATATCCCTGCAAGGTACGCCTGGTTTCAGCAGGGGGCGGGCTAACACCGCGTTCCAGCCGCTGCGAAGCGGCAGCGGCTCATCCGCGTGCCATTGGGCAGCAAAAGTAGTCATCATTATTATTCTGCGTAACCCTGATTGATCAACTCC
Organism: Roseiflexus sp.; assembly: GCF_057785375.1. NCBI lineage: Bacteria > Bacillati > Chloroflexota > Chloroflexia > Chloroflexales > Roseiflexaceae > Roseiflexus > Roseiflexus sp. The sequence continues at coordinate 97,472 of NZ_JBYNRX010000087.1, read as the reverse complement.
CGGCACTGTCGTGCTGGGCGAAGCGAAGCATTTCCTCCCTTGAAAACCTAGACTCTTCGCTGCGCTCAGCGCGCCAATCTGCAAGGTCATTATGGTTACCCTAATAGGTTATCATCGTTGGCGCAGGGATTGCCGGGTTGCGCGCCGCCCAAATATTGCAACAAAACCCTCGAAGCGCGTAACCGAACTGGCGGGCGAGTATGGACTGATGACTACAATGGACTGCCACTAGACCTTGGCGCTTCGTGGATTCACGGCATACGCGGCAATCCCATCGCCGCTATTGCTAATCAACTGAATGCAACGCTTATCGCCGCTGATTATGATGACCTAAAACGATTCAACGTCAGCGGCGAACCACTCTCTGCAGACCTCGACCGCCGTGTCGAAAAACTGCTGGAGCGTTACGTTGAACAGGCTCGCGAGTATGCCGAGAACCAAGACCGCGACTTAAGCCTGCAAACCGCTCTAGAGTCCGTTTTGCGCGCATTTCCTCTTAGTATGCAGGACTTGCGTTTACTCAACTACGCGATAAACACCATGTTTGAGCATGAATATGCAGGCGATGCCAGTCAGTTATCTGCGCGGTAAAGCACGCCCACAAGGAACGCCCGGTCATCGCTCGCAGGAGACGCCCGCGAGAACACGACCCTGTATCGCAACGTTTGGCAACCTGGACAATCAAAGATGTGGAGCGGCGGACGTTGGCTTCAACAGGCTCAGCCAACGTCCGTTGCAAGACGGTCAATGATTGTGCACCATCTGGTTGATCGCTCTATGAGGCTCATCACCGTGGAATGAAATCGGTCTCTGGTTCCAGGCTGCGCACAAACGCAGCAATCAGGTGCGCAGCATGCTCAACGTCGCTCAGGTCGATCATTTCGTTCGGCGAGTGCATGTACCGATTCGGGATCGAGATGACGCCGACAGCGACGCCGCTGCGCGAGACATGGATGGCATCGGCGTCGGTGCCGGTGGAGCGCGGGTTGATCTGCACGCTGTACGGAATGCCTTCACGCTCGGCAATCGCCACGAGCATGTCGTACACGACGGGGCTGTTGGCAGAACCGCGCGATAGCACCGGCCCGCCACCCAGTCGCACATTCCCGTACTGCTTCCGATCCGCATTGGGATGATCGGTTGCAAAGGTCACATCCACGGCAATCGCCGCCTGCGGCTCGAAACTGAACGCTGCGGTGCGAGCGCCCGCAAACGTGATTTCTTCCTGCGCGGTTGCCACGGCTGCCACCGTCGCACGTGGACGGTCGTGCGCCAGCAGGCGCAACGCCTCCAGCACGGTAAACGCGCCGATCCGGTCATCGATGCTGCGCGAGACGATCTTGCCCCCCGGCAAGTCGTAGATCGGCGCATCGATCACTCCGGCGTCGCCGACGCGCACCAGCGCCTCGGCCTCCGCCCGGCTCGCTGCGCCAATGTCGATCCAAAGGTCCTCGATCTTGCTCGCTTTTTCCCGTTCCTCGGATTTCATCTGGTGGATGGGCTTCTTCCCAATCACGCCGATCACATCACCGGAGCGCCCCAGCAACCGTACTCGCTGCCCGACGAGCACCTGCGGGTCCCACCCGCCGACCGGCGCAAACCAGAGGAAGCCATTGTCGTCAATGGAACTCACCATTACCCCGATCTCATCGATATGCCCGGCGAGCAGCACACGCGGCGCGCCCCCTTCGAGCACGGCATACGAACTGCCGCGCACATCGGCATAGACCCGGTCGGCAAACGTTTCGGCTTCATACCGCCAGACGCGCCCGGCGGCGACTTCGTCGCCGGAAGGACCGGGAGTGGCGAGCAGGCGCTTCAGGAAGGCAAGCGAGTGTTCGTTCATCATTGTTCCTCGATAAGTTTCAGACAACCACACTCCCTATTGTAACGCACATACCCCTTCCCGAAGCGAGGAATGAAGAGAAGTCAGAAGTGAGCGGAAGGCGCGCTGCGCCAGGACAGGCAATGCCGGGACTGAACGGCGGTGGCGGAGAATCCTTTACACCAGGGATGGGGTGGGATATACTACACGGCTGCCCGGCGAATCTGGTCATGAGCATATGCGCAAAGCCCGCATTGAACCTGAATCCTTTATCAGGAGGCGCAACTGAACGATGGGGATGACGATTGATGAAGCCGATACGCTTCTCGCGCCACGTGAGCGAACGACTGCATGATCACGGCGCAACGGAGGAAGAGGTGATCGAGACGATCAGAACGATGCCTTGGACGTCGGCAGGGACACGGCGCTTTGAATGCCAGGCAGTGGCTCAGCAGCCCCGACGGGACGTGCTCAGCGAGGGCTTTCGCCCGCAGCGCCCTGGCAGTATGGTACGAATGATCCACATGAGTATGCGCTGCTACGCAGAACCGTATGCCTGAAACGCAGCGTCGTGCCGTATGCTGGAGAAAGCAAGGTTCTCTCCTCATTATCCGGCGACAGAAGAACCATCAATAACAACACCCAACCTTGTCTGAAAGGATCATCTATGCGCCTGACGAACATGATCACTGCTGTCGATTTGCACGCCTGCGGCGAACCAGGACGAGTCATCATCGGCGGGGTGCTAGACGTGCCGGGACGAACCATGTTCGAGAAGATGAAATACTTCGAGAAGCACCACGATACCATCCGTATGCGTCTGTTGCGCGAGCCTCGCGGGTATCCTGCTCTATGCGCAAATGTCATCCTGCCGCCGGCGCACCCCGAAGCACAGGCCGGCTTTATCATTATGGAGCAGGCGGAATATCCCCCCATGTCAGGAACGAATACCATCTGCGTCGCCACTACCCTGCTGGAAACGGGCATGTTGCCAATGACTGAGCCGGTCACGGAGTTCATTCTGGAAGCCCCTGCCGGTTTGATTGGAGTCAAAGCGGAATGTTACGATGGAAAAGTGACGCGAGTGACATTTCGTAACGTGCCAGCATTCGCCGTTCATCTGGACGTGAGCGTCGAAGTGCCGCGCTTAGGAACGGTCAAAGTTGATGTGGCCTGGGGCGGCATGTTCTACGTCATCGCGGATGCTTCCCAATTCGGATTGCGCCTGACGCCTGATGAAGGACGGGATATCACCCGCATCAGCGAAATGATCAGGGCTGCGACCCGTGAACAGTATCCGGTCGTTCATCCAGACAACCCGGAAATCGTGGGGCCGACCATCTCCCAGCTTTCTGGTCCGCCTGCTCACCCACAGGCCCATTACAAAAACGTGGTCACGCTTTCCACCGGCACATTTGATTGGAACAATCCTTCCACCTGGACCGGCGTGATCGACCGTTCTCCCTGCGGCACCGGCACATCGGCCAAAATGGCAACCCTCTACGCGCGTGGACAGTTAGGGCTGCACACCGATTTTTATCATGAAGGCATTCTTGGTACGCTGTTTACCGGACGATTGGTTGAGGAGACGCAGGTAGGACCATACAAAGCGGTAGTGTCTACCATCAGCGGCACGGCCTGGATTACCGCCATTAACCAGTTTGTTGTGGATCCGTCCGACCCATATCCCAATGGATTTACCGTCGGCGATATCTGGTAAAAGTCGGGGGAGGCGCATGAACCGACATTCTCGCCGCTCACCTGATCGCGTGCGGCAACGGTCCCTCAACCGACAGTTCCGCCCGCTGCCGGTCGAAGATCTGGCGCGCCTGATCGAGACGGCGTGTAGCATCCGCCATGGTGAGCGCCGCGCGGTTGGCGTCTTCGGCGCGAAAGCCGCTGTAGAACGCCAGCATGTGGTCGAGCGCCGTCAGTTCCAGCTCCAGCCCCTGCAGATAAAGCGCATGCGCCTCTGCGAGCGTTTCCGGCGGTTCGAGTGCGGCGATGACGGCGTATGCCTGCTCGATCTCATCCCGCAGCCGCTGCGCCGATGTCGCATGGACAATCGACGATCCGCCAGGGCGACTCGTCGCGTTGCGGTATGACTCGACCGCGCCGCGCAGCCGGGCGCGTGGTTCTTCGAGCCGGCTGAGGTATGCCAGCGCCGCCGCCTCGCGCTCGGCTGCCGGTGCTACTTCGAGGATCGCCGGAACAGCAGGAAGCGGAGCAGCCGCATCGTCCAACATCTGTGCCTGTGGTTCGGTGGCGCTCACCCGCTGCGCCAACTCCGCCGCGATGAGCGCCTCGTTCCGTTCAACGGCAGCGCGAAGCGCATAATTGAGCGCAAGCGTCAGCAGCAGCAGCAAGATCGGCATACTCCAGAGCAGGGCGCGCGCCCGCCCCATCTCCTGGCGCGAATGGCGCCAGCCGACCCACCAGGAATCGGCGTGATCGGACGATGGCGCCGATGCCGGGATCAGACGGCGGAATGCTCCTGCCGCTCGCACCTGCCACGAAACCGGCGCTTCCGGCGCCTCATCACCGGTCGGGGAGTCGGTTGGCGCGGCCGCAGGCGTCACCGCAGGGGCCACGCGCGCAAACGACGCAGTGATGGCGGTGTCGTCATCGCGCAGCAACTGGCGGCTGTTCAGCCATGCCAGCCCGCGCTGCGCACGCTCGTTGTGCGGATTGATCACCAGCACCGAGCGCAGACAGAACGCGATCTCCTGCGGATCATCGAGCACGCCGGAAAGCCACAACCACCCCATTTCGTGCTGCGGATCGAGTTGGACGACACGCGACAGCAGCACCGCCGCCAGGCGTCGTTGCCCGCCGCGCGCCGCCGCCACTCCACGCACAAAGAGTTGCGCCGCCTCGCGCTCGTTCGCTTTGATCTCCGACTTGATCATCAATGCTCCGGCAACAGGCGACTCAACACCCGCTGCGATTCATACGGGTCTTGCAGCAGCCGGGTGCGAATGATCTCCCAATTGCGCGGGTCCTCGCCGCCGAGCCGCCAGATCGCAATCCCTGCCAGATCGAGTTCCTGCACCAGGCGCAGTTTTGCGTCGAGACCGCTGCTCGTGGCGAACCAGACTTCGCGTCGCCCTTCGGTGCGCGAACTATAGGTGATCCAGTTTTCCTGCACCAGACCGTTCTGATTGCTCTCCATCAGATTGACCGACAGGCGGTACGTTTGAATGATCTCATTGATCATCGCCCACGTCTGCCCGCGCGCATTGCCGCCGCCATCACGGGGCCAGTTGTAGCCGTAGAACGGCACGCCGATCACCACCTTCGCCGGATCGACGACCGTCACCGCATAGCGCGCCACCCGTTCCACCCAGTACACCGGCGCCACCGGACCAGGACCGCCGCCGCGCCAGTGGTAGTCGTAGGTCATGATCCGCAGCCGATCGACCACCTGACCGATGACCGCCCAATCCTGGAACCCTCCCAGCCCGCAGTAATCGCAATCTTTGGCGTGAACGGCGACCGTCAGCAGTTTGCCGTGCGCGTGGAGCGCGTCTGCCAGTTCCAGAATGAAGGCGCTATACTCATCGCGCAGGCTGCTGCTGAGAAACTCATAATCGATGTCGATCCCATCGTAGCCGTAGGTCAACACTTCATCGACGATCTGCTGCACGTGGTATGAGCGCAGACGTGGATTGCGCAGAATGCCCGGCACCGGGTCCTCGCCGGTGACAACGTTATGGACGGTTGGGATCACGAGCACGTTTTTGCTATGCGCCAGTTCGACCAGCGTGCGATCGCGCGCCTCACGCCCGAAGCGCAACCCGCCGCCGGGCGACGGCGAGTACCAGAAAGGGCTGATCTCATCGAGAATGTCGGCATTCGCCTCGAACGACTCGCGATTTTCGGAACCGAACGAATTGGGGAGCCAGGCAGCGATATAGCGCCCGGTCTTGGGATGGAACCAGCCATCTGCGGGGGGGGGTTCCGGCGCGACTGTCGCTGCATCATTCGTCGGAGCGGAAAGGATGAGTGTTGGCGCTGGCGCTGCATCGGCAGGCGCAACGGTCGCCGCAGGCGCGAGCGTGGGGGTTGGAAAAACCGGCGGCTCGGTAGCGCGCCGGGCGAGGCTTACGGTATCGACGACCAGCCATGCCCAGACGATCAACGACACAGCGTAGATCGATGCTGACAGCGGTGATGAAAAGAAGTGTCGCATGACCACATGATAGCGAAGATCATTCGCTCAGTAGGCGTCCAGTTCATGGAGTCGTTCATCGCTGATGCCAAAAAAGTGGGCAATTTCGTGCAGCAATGTGCGCCGCACTTCTTCGCGCAACGCATCGCGGGAAGGGAAATCGCGCACCAGCGGCGCCTGAAAAATCGTGATGACATCCGGGAGAAGCGGTTCGCCGCCGGCGCGTTCGGTGAGCGGCACGCCCTCGTACAGCCCATAGATCGTCTGCCAGGGGCGCAAGCCAAGCGCGCGCCGTTGCTCGCGCGAAGGGCGCGCTTCGATGCGCACCTCGACATTGTTCAAATAGCGGGCAAATTCAGGCGGCAGCGAGTCGAGCGCCTCGACAACGATTGCACTGAAGGTTTCGCGGTCCATACGCTTCCATCGCCCCAAAACAACATTCCCAGGGCATTATACGCGGGCGATGGAACCGGCGTCAAGGGTTTTTCCTGCAAATGAGGCAATTCAATGGCAAAGCGGCTGAGGTGATGGCGACACACATCACGATGCCGCAATCGGTCGATGCGCCGGATGATCGGCGAGCGCCTCGGCAAGGCGCGCCAATCCCCGGTGCTGCAACGCCTTCACCGAACCTACCGTGCGCCCAAGCGACTCGGCAATCTCAGCAAGCGAGCGATCCTCATCGAAGCGCAGCCGCAGCACCAGGCGCTGATCGCGGGTCAGCACGCGCATCACGCTCTGAAGTTCGTGATACGCGATCCGGGAGATGACCGCCTCATCGGGCGGTTCGAGCGCCTGAGGCGTGCTCTCGTCCAGCGGAACCGATGGCCGCCGCCGCGCCTGACGCAGCATGTCCATCGTTCGTGCATAGGCAATGCGGTAGAGCCAAGCAGAGAAGGGCCAGCCGCGATCTTCGTAGCGATGCAGCCCTTCCAGCATCTTGACGAAGACATCGCTGCACACATCTTCGGCGAGCGCCGGATCACCCAGGCGCGACGCAATGTACCGGCAGACCTGCGGCGCATAGCGTTCGTACAACAGGCTGATTGCATCGGCGTCGCCAGCTTTGGCGCGCGCAATAATATGCGCCTCACTCTCGCTGTGGTTGTCGGTTGGTGCAGATGGGTATGCCATCGTCTGCCTCTTCACAATCCATTGGCATGCTGCTGACCGAGTGAGATCGGAAACCTGTGACACGCTGCTGAAGTCGCAATCAGTGTACGTAGCCAAGATGAAATGATCGTGTCTCATCCACACCTTGTGCTGACTCTCGTGGATGCGGAAATGTGCGGAGGCTTCACTACTTTCCGCGTTTATATGCGCCCTTATACCCCATTCCAATGCCAGATCTGCATGTGCTGGCAGATGTCCCGCGAGGATTGGTTTATTTGGTTCGCAAATACGAACCCCCAACGAACAATCATAGATAACGCTACGACACAGGGTCATAATGAATGTTTGTTCACGGTGCGTTCATCGTATCCCCGGCTCACCAGAATATTACCGATCCTTAACCCATTTTTAGTCATGAGGGGGTAAAATATCTGTTACCATAAACAGTACCGAAGACGAAAGCAACCGAATGACCCTTCCGCCATCTTTCGCGGGCAGCGTCATCAGCGAAGGATGGCAGTTGGGTGGTTCTACCCGGAAAGTGAAATTGTCATGCGAGATCATTACCTGAAACAACTGCAATTGGTGCACGATGACCTGCTCCGTATGGGAAGCCGGGTGGAACATCAACTTGCCGACGCCATCAAAGCGCTGGATCGCCTGGACGTGGTGCTGGCGCGCGAGGTGATTGCACGCGACCGTGAGGTCGATGCTGCGCGCAATGCTATCGATGAGCGCGTCTTTGAATTGATTGCCACGCAGCAACCGGTCGCCTCCGACCTGCGCAGCCTGCTGGCAGCCGTTGCCATCGCGGGCGAACTGGAGCGCGCTGCCGATTACGCCAAAGGGATCGCCAAGAAAGTCGAGCGCAGTCTGCACTCGCCGGCGATTATCGAGGCGCCCCTCGAACTCCACCGCCTGGGAACGCTGGTGCAGAACATGCTGTATACCTGCCTGGATGCGTTCGTGCAACTCGATGTAACGCTGGCGCGCTCGCTTGGCGAGCGGGATCAGGAGATCGATGCACTGGAAGATCGGGTGATCGAGATGCTGAAAGAGGTCGCGCGTCAGGAGCCGAACAAGCTTGATTGCGCATTGCTCCTGATCGATACCGCTCACGTGCTGGAACGTCTCGCCGACCGAACAACCAATATTGCGGAACGGGTCATTTTCATCGCCACAGCAAAGGCGGAGGAAATCAACCCATGATCACCATGGCTCGTGCCCATGTCTTCATCTCAGGCCGCGTGCAGGGGGTCAACTTTCGTGCCAACGCCCGCGCCTACGCCCGCGAAATTGGCGTCTCCGGCTGGGTGCGGAACCTGGAAGATGGACGGGTCGAGGCGGTCTTCGAGGGCGACCGCCTGGCAGTGCAGCGGATGGTCAGCTGGTGTTACAGCGGTCCCGCCCATGCCCGCGTCGACTCGGTCGATGTACAGTGGGAGAAGCCCACCGGCGAAGAACGCGAGTTTTCGATTATCTGGTGAGATGCAGCGCCTGCGCCAGACGGCGGAAGTCTTCAACCGGAAAGGGTGCTGCAACATAGATCATGGCGCGCGTGAAACCCAGCGCCTGCCACCGATCCAGCACAGTGCTCGGATCGGAGAGCAGGTCATGCCAGTCGGCATGCACTGAGAGATCGAAAGCGGCGCGGGTGCGTCCCGCCTCTGCCAACCCCTCGTCAAGCGCTGCGATCTGCGCGTCCAGTCGTGCATGATCGCGCCATTGCACGTTCAAACCATCGGCAAAACGCCCGGCAATCCGGCAGAGTCGCGTACCGCGCGCTCCGACGATAAGCGGCGGGAGCGGTTGGGGCGGCGGCGCCACGATCGCGTCTGTGAGCCGATAGTAGCGCCCGTGGAAAGTAACCGGCTCGCCGCTCCAGAGTAACCGGATCACCTGCACTGCCTCGGCGACGCGCTCTGTCCGTTCGTTGAGCGTGCCCTGATCGATTCCAAACGCTTCCTGCTCCGGTTTCCACCCGCCGCCGCCAATCCCCAACTCGAACCGCCCCCGTGCAATCTCCTGCAACGTCGCAGCAATCTTCGCCAGGCGCCCCGGATGGCGGTTGAGATTGTTCGCCACCAGCGGACCCAGACGAATCTGCTGCGTCGCTTCGGCAAGCGCGGCTAATGCTGTCAGCCCTTCGATCACCGGCTCGCGCGGATCGTTCCAGGAAACGTAGTGATCCCACAGCCAGACCGAATCAAACCGCAGCACGTCGAGCAGACGGGCCGCTTCACGCACTTCGGCGTAGGAGACGCCGAATGTCCCCAGACAAAAGCCTATCGGCAGCGTCATCAGATACCTGTCACAGAATCGCCGGCGATATACGCCTTCTATCCTACCACACTGCTGCGCACATTCTGCTGCTGAACAGGACTGTCGGGCGCTTTTCCGGTTGGCGCTCCGCTGCTATTGTATGCCCGACGACCCAATACCGTCAGACCCGAAAGGGAGCCGGCAATGAGCGATACATCTTTTCCCGACGCCAGCATCTATTGCGCCACAGCGGTCGGCATTCTCGACGTTCCGCCTGCGCATCGCCAGAACCCCTCCCGCCACCCTCAGTTGCGAATGGCGGGCCCGCTCGGCGGCGATTTTCGCCTGCCGATCCGGGTGATGCGCGAGATTCCCGGGCGTGAATTGCTCGACTCCGCCCACCACGGCGCGCGTCTGCTGATCGAGGGTCGGCTGGAGTGGGCGACATCCCCCGATAATGCCACGACATCGCCGATGCTCATTGCCAGCGCCGTGCGCCTGGTCACTCCCGACGACGAGGATGGTTGCGACATCCGCATGTGCGGTGAGATTACCGGTCCCGCGCGCATTGGACGGCACCCGTTGCGCTCCGGGATTGCGCTGGCGCACGTCAATCTGCGGGTTCAGATACCGCGTACCCGCCCTGGAAGCCGCGCCATGCTCACCGAGACGGTGCGTATTCCGGTCGTCATCCCGCTCAACCATCCAGGCACGCCAGCCCTCCTGCGCCCCGGCAATCGTGTTGTTATCGAAGGCATGCTGGAACAGGCGTTGTTGCCGCGCAGCGGACCAGAGGTTGAGCAGGCGCTTGCAGACCTGGAGGAAACCTCGAAGCAACGCGCAGCATGGGTTATGACCCCGGAAGAAGCACGCGCTGCCGAGCGCGACCATGCCCGGCGACGCTGGGAAGCGACCCACACCATCATCCATCGGGTCGTGGCAGGATATGTCGAATTACTGAATGGCGCCCCCGCAACCATCCGCGAGGCGCGCGAACTGCGCCGCGCCGCGCTGCAACGACGTGCGCAGCGGCAGCAGGCATCATAACGGTGGTAACCGGCGGTCGGTCGTCCGGGCCGCCGAGACCAGGCCAGCCCACCAACTCCCCTCTGTCCATCGGCGAGAACGTCGGCTGGCTTCGTATCACCGGCCCGGCGGGGCCGGCAGCGGGTTCCCGCTGCACTGCACCCTGACAACGCCCATACCACACGTTGCTTTTCGATGTGCACTCGCGCACAATTACGCGCACACCTTCGGAAAGAACCGTCTCCGGCGCTCGATGCGCCAGATACGTTTTCGTTCCTTTCTCAACCACCGGTGGGTGCAGTTGCGACACATCATGCGTCATGCTCCTGCTGCGCCACCCGGGGCGTTTGACATCACCAGGAGGAAAACGCCCATTTCGCTTTCTGTGTGACGTTGCGCCACAACCGCTACCCGGCAGCGCGACGCCGCACTCATCGTTTGTATCCATTCCCGCGCAGGGACACACCAGCTTTCTGGACGTGTCCCGCGCGGGACGTCACGGAACGTTGGCATGCCCTGCGCTCCTGAACCAACAGGAGACAGAAATGATGCACAACGTTCCTGTTTCGTCTACGATGTTCAAGAACCGCTACGTTCTGGGCTATCCCGACGATCCTATTCGGAGGGCTATGGTTCAGACAACACACCCAGGGTTCTTCGAACTGATCTGCCATGGTTCGCGGCCTAATCAAAAAGGCGAAACGTTTGCGATCCCATATGTGTATATGGGAGCAGACGGCTGTCGAACAAAATCGCTGAATGCAGAGCAACTCTTCGAGATCATCATCACCCATCCGGCATATTCTCTTGGACAACCCGTTCGTCTGATCATGTGCTGGGTGGGGTATGGACCAAACTCGCTGGCGCAGCAGCTCGCAGACCTTCTGGGAGCGCCGGTGCTGGCGGCAAACGAACGCATTAACGCCCATACGTTTTGTCCCGTCAACAACGGTCGCTGGATACTGTTCACACCGCGCATTCGCTCGTGACACCGTGGGCACAGGAGCGAGGACACGTTCCTGTGCCCGTCTTCATAGGGGCATAACAATGGTGCACGTTCTACGTTGAACGAATGACCACGAACGACGGAGAGGCTGGCCTCGCACTTCGCACCATACCCTCCGCCTCACGTCTCTCGTCTCTCACCCCGCCGTCATGGGCAGCAACCTGGATACCTGAACCTGCACAGGAGGAATCACCATGTACCTTGCCGATCTGAGCCAATACCGTGGGTTTCTCCAGGCGCCGAAAGAATATACCGTTCTGGCAATCGGCTGGCTCGATGATCTCTATCCCTTTCCATTCGGTCCGACGCCGGTCGAGTTCCAGCAGCGGCTCCGTGAGCACTGTACGCGGGGGGTCCATGCGCTCACGATGGGCTTCCACGAATGCCAGTTCTGTCACCGGTGGAACGTTGGGTTATGGTGTGGCAAAAAGTGGGTTGCCAACAATAACGGCGAAATCTGGATCCCGGATGGAAACACCATTTATGCCGCGCCGGTCATGATCTACCACTATGTGACCGACCACGAATACCGCCCGCCAGAGGCGTTCATCGATGCGGTGATGCGTTGCCCGCTGCCGTATGAAGAGGAGTATCAGGCGTTCATGCGCTTCATCGGCTGGGAAACGGACGATCTCACGCGCGAGTGGAATGAATGAACCATAACTGTCGGGTTGACGTACAAAGGGCGCTGATGCGCCCTCAATGTAGCATGCGTCGTCGCCAGCTGCCGACCGGTGATGAGCAGATCTGGGCATCTCTGAGGGACGCCCCCTCTCATGCGCATGCCCGCCAGGCATGAGATCGATAACGCAACGTGACACGCGGGTGATGCAAAGGGTTCAGAACCTGCGGGAGGATGCCCCGACATACGGAAGCCCCTCACCGCAGACGGCGCATGGGGCGCTGTTGGGCATGCCGGGCGCCACCACGGAACCGCGATTGCGCATTTTTTACATAAGAACGGATCGCTGCGCCGATCCGCCTGATGAGCAGGGTCAGTAGTTCGCGCCGCAGCGCGCGCCAGTCTTCACCCGGCAACGGAGTGAGAGCGGCGTGGACGGGGTGATACCGTTCGGCGACGAAATCGCCGACAATGCGACCAATGACGTACTTCTGGCGGGGAATGTATTCCCTGAGCAATGCCGCATACTCATACGGAGTTGCATCAGGCGGCGCTCTGACGCCTGCCCATCCCGCCAGGCGCGTCAGACGCGCATAGGCGGCAGCCGCCGGTGAAAGACCGCGCACATCCCAATGCAGCCACAGGAACAGAGCGCCGATGAGCGCCAGAACAAATGCCAGGGTCCCCACCACAATTGCAGCCAGGCGTAACCGCTCCTGGGCGCGTCGCGCTTCGATCTCGCGTTGCAGCGCACTATCGTCGCCAATTGCAGGACCGGTGTTGCGCCCGATCATCTCGCGCAGCATGGCTTCCGGGTCGCTCAGCGCGCCCCCCAACCCGCCGGTGGTCTCCGGTCGTTCCGTCTCGCCAGCCGGGGGAAACGGCGGACGCAGCGGGACACTGGCGTATGGCGCTGGCGTCGGCTCGAAGCGCTGCCAGCCATAGCCGGGAAAGTAAACTTCGGGCCAGCTATGAGCGACATTCTCACGCACCAGGTACACCCGCCGATCCGGGTCAAGTTCGCCGCCGGCGTACCCCTGCACCCACCGCGCAGGCACACCCTCGGCACGCAGCAGCACGACCATCGCCGACGTGAAATCATCGCAGTAGCCGCCCGGCGCATCGAAGAGGAACCAGTCAACCCAATCGCGGTCATCGGGCGGAAGGGGACGCTGATCATTGTACGGCAGCGTGCGCAGGTAATTCTGCATTGCCAGCGCCTTGTCGTAGGGTGTAACCGCGCCGGCGTCACGAACGATGGACGCCGCCAGTTCGCGCACCCGCGCTGGCAGCGTGTCGGGCAACTGCAAATACGCCACGCGCACCCATTCCGGGTATGCGGTTCCGCTTTCGCGCAGACTCTGCTCATCGACCGTGGACAGATACGTGGCAACCGTATAGGTTTGGGTCGCTTCGAGCGGCGCTTCGGTCACAACGGTGGCGGTTTCGGTAAAGTTGGGCAACAGTTCGCCGGATACTGCCAGGTATCCGTGCTGGATCAGCACCGGCAGACCGGTGGATGCCAGCGCGCCGCCAACCATCACCAGCCCATCGGTGCGCGTTTGCGCAAGCTCGATGGTGGTCGTGACCAGGGTGCGGCCACGGAGTTCAGGCTGTTCGAGGCGCACGCCGGGCGCCAGCGGCGTGCGCGCTGCTTCGGCTGTCGCCACTCCCAGCGCAGCGCGCGCCCGCTCGCCGACCATGTTCTGCCACATGCGCCCGGTATAGCGATCAAACGCCGCAGCGCGCCAGTAACTGTACTCAGACGATCGCACCGTCATCACCAGCGCCGTGCCTAACTGACGGGGACCGCCGACCCGTGCAGTGCGGGTCAGAAACGCGCCAGTTGATCCCGGCGGCGCGTTGATCGTACTGAACGCCTCCTGCCATTCCTCGCGCAGCGCTGTCATCGGCGCGCGAATGGTGCGCCAGAGACGCGCCAGGTGCTCATTATCCGGCTGGTTCGGCAAAAAGGCCGTGACAACCAGCAGGAACACAACGACCAGGAGCGAAGCCAGCAGGACGCGCGCCGGCAGAAAGTCGGGAAACTCGACGCGCGAGGCGCGCCAGAGGCGCTGATGGCGGTCGACATGCTGGTAGGCGATCAACAGCAGCGCCGTGATCAGAAAAACGAAGAACAGTCCCGTTGCTTTGGGCCAGGCATAGGCATAATTAATCAGGATGACGCTTGCTTGCAGCGCAACGGCGATCCAGGCGCGCTGATGGCGGAAGACGAGCCATCCGGTTCCATACCCCATTCCCCAGATGATGAGCGCCAGGGTCAGGACAAAGAGAACGATATCCTCACCGCGCCCGCCAGCCTGGAGCGTGCGCGACCAGATGATGACACGGATCGCAAGTTCCGCAGCGACATCGCTCCAGGTTGTAAGACGCTGCGCCTTTGCTGCGCCAAACTCAGCCGCCGTTTGTGCGCTGACGACCGGGCCGATTTGCCAGATCACGAACACAACTCCCAGGCACAATGCCAGTGGATGCGCCAGTAAGGAAGGCATCCACGCGACCCGCGCAAAGAGCGTGCCGGTGAGAAGGGCTGCCAGACCAACGCCTGCCAGCATGGTGAGTCCATCCGCCCAGTTTGCGACCTCGAGACTGCGCGCCACACTCCAGGTCATCAACAGCGCCAGCAGAAGCGGAAGCACGAGCGATCCCAGTTCGAGCCGGGCAAACCAGGAGCGGGACGACATCTCGTTTGGAATGGTCACAACCGCAGAACTCACAGCCCAAAGACCTCCTCTGCATTGCGCCATATCGCCAGAGCCAGATCATCGAGCGGTATGCCGCGCAGGGCAGCGATTCGTTCGGCAATCAGGCGCACATACGAGGGTTCATTTCGTTTCCCGCGAAAGGGATGCGGCGCCAGATACGGACTATCAGTTTCGATCAGCAGACGGTCGAGTGGAGCGCGGCGCGCAACGTCGTGCAGATTGACGGCTTTCGAAAAGGTGATCGGACCGCTGAACGAGAGGTGGAAACCAACGTCCAGACACGCACGCGCATATTCCCAGTCGCCAGAGAACGAGTGCATGATGCCAGACAGACCGCGCGCTGCGTCGCGCAACACGCGGATGGTATCGTCGCGCGCGTCGCGGCTATGAATGACGACCGGAAGGCGCAGGGTGCGCGCCAGATCGAGTTGTGCACGGAAACACGCTTCCTGCACAGCGGCAGGCGCCGCATTCCAGTAATAATCGAGACCGATCTCGCCGATGGCGAGCACCTTTGGTTGTTGCGCAAGGGCGCGCACCTGATCGAGCCAGTCGTCCGGCAGATCGGCGACATGGTTGGGTTGCACGCCGATCACGGCATAGATCGATTCGTGCTGTGCCGCCAGTGCAACCGCAGCGCGCGATGTCGCCAGGTCGTAGCCAATTTCGACGATCCGCACCACCCCAGCAGCCCTTGCGCGTTCCAGCACATCGGTGCGATCTGGATCGAACTGTGGAGCGCCGAGGTGCGTGTGGGAGTCAATCAGACGGATGACATTGTTCACGTCGGATATTGTACCACGAGCCTCACACGTTGCGCTGCAACCGCCAAAAAGAGCCGTGATACAATAGTGGCATGCGTGATCCGATACGTATCATGGTCGTTGAAGACGATCCGACCATTGCCAGCCTTATTGAACTCGTGCTTCGGGGGGCTGGCTATCAGACGCTTCTGGCAGCCACCGCCGCCGACGCGCTCACCCTTATCGAGACCGGCGACATTGACCTCGTCATTCTCGACTGGATGCTGCCAGATACTCCGGGAGTGCAGATTTGCACGGTGCTGAAGGGGCGTTCTGGTCGAGGATTTCTGCCTGTTCTGATGCTGACCGCGAAAGGTGAAGTGTCAGACCGGATCACGGCGCTCGACTCGGGCGCCGATGATTATCTCACCAAGCCGTTTTATATCGAGGAACTGCTGGCGCGGGTGCGGGCGCTGCTCCGTATTCGCGCAGCCGAAAGCGAACGCGATGCGGCGATGGCAGCGCTCGCAGCGCAAAACGATGCGCTGCGATCCGCCAACGAACAACTACGCTCCATGCAGGCGCAACTTGTGCAAAACTCAAAACTCGTTGCGCTGGGAGAACTTGTCGCCGGTGTGGCACACGAATTGAACAATCCTCTCGCCATCATCCTTGGCAATGCCGAACTCCTTCTCCCACAGCGCAATCCCGACGATCAGCGATCGGTCGAACAGATCATCGAAAGCGCCAAACGCGCCCGCCGCGTCATTCAGAGTCTGGCGACCTTCGCTCGCCGCAGTTCGATGATCAAAGAATGGACGTCGCCTGTCGATCTGATCGACCGGGTGCTCGATCTCAAACGTGCCGCGCTTCGTTCTGCCGGGATTGCGCTTGAAGTCGTCTGCCAGCCTGATCTCCCAATGCTGCGGATCGATGTTCCACAAATACAACAGGCGTTGCTCAATCTGCTGCTCAACGCCGAGCAGGCGCTTTCGGGCGTACCTGCGCCACATGTGCGGATAGGCGTCTCGCGCGGGTATGCTGAACCGCCGCCCCTCTTGCCAGCCCGCGCAACCGAAGGCGATGGACCATTCGTGCGTTTTGACGTGGCGGACAACGGTCCTGGCATTCCGGCGCATATTATCGAGCGCCTGTTCCAACCCTTCGTCACTACCCGTTCGACAGGCCAGGGGGCGGGATTGGGGCTGGCCATCGCATACGGCATCGTCACGCAACACGGCGGTCAGGTGCTGGTGTCCAGCCAGCCGGATCAGGGAACAACGGCGCGGATTGCGTTGCCGATCAATCCGCCGGAAGGCATGGATGGATAGGAATAATCGGGGGATGGTCACGCTGTTGCACACTCAGGAGTGTCCACGTTGCCCGGCGCTCGTTGCCAGCCGGCGGCGCATTGTGCATGGTTATGGCGATGTGACCAGCGGCATTGTGTTCATCGGCGAGGCGCCCGGTCGTCACGGCGCCGATCAGACCGGCATTCCGTTCTGGGGTGATCGGTCAGGGCGAGTGCTGCGCCGCATACTGATGCGGGTTGGGCTGGCAAGCGACGAGACTGCCGGCGCAGTGCTGCGCTGTTTCATCACCAACGCAGTACGCTGCTGCCCGCCGGGGAATCGCACGCCAGCGCCGGGCGAAGTGCGCGCCTGCGGCGAATGGCTGCGCACGGAACTCGAGATCATCAAGCCACGACTGATTGTTCCGGTTGGGCGACTTGCTTTGCACGAAGTGGGGAGGCGGTATCTGGGGCGCGATCCGGGCGCCATCCGCAGATTGCACGCAACCGTACTCCGCAGCGAGAATGTCACCATCCTTCCGCTTATCCATCCGGCTCGCATTAGCCGCGCCGATACGCAGGCGTTCATTACGGCGGTGAAGCCGCTCATTGACGAGAGGAATGAACCATGAACTTTGACCTTACCCCCGAACAGCAGCGCATTCGCGCAGAAGTGCGACGTTTCGCCGAGCAGGAAATCGCGCCGCGCACCCGTCACGTCGATGAGACGGGCGAGTTTCCCGCCGAAACATTTCGTAAAATGGCGGAGTTGGGTTTGATGGGGTTGCCATTCCCCGAAGAGTATGGCGGCGCGGGCGCCGATAGCATCTCCACGGCAATCGCCATTGAAGAAATTGCGCGCGCCTGTGGTTCAACCGCACTGATCTACTCGGCGCACCTGGGGCTGGGATGCGCACCCATCGCCATGTTCGGCACTGAGGAACAGAAACGACGCTTCCTGCGCCCGGCAGCCGAAGGGCGCCATATCGGCGCATTCGCGCTGACCGAGCCGCATGCCGGGTCCGACGCTGGCGCCACCCGTACGACTGCTCGCCTCGAAAATGGAGAATGGGTAATCAACGGCGCGAAGATGTGGATCACCAGCGCATCCATTGCCGGGCATATGATTGTCACAGCGGTCACCGATCCGGGGGAACGGCACGCGATCAGCGCCATCATCGTGCCCGCCGGAACGCCGGGGCTGAGTTTTGGCAAGCCGGAAGCCAAAATGGGATTGCGCGGCTCGATCACCAATGCGGTGACATTCGAAAATGTCCGCGTGCCCGAGGCGAATCTGCTGGGACGGCGCGGGCGCGGTCTGCAACAATTTCTTGCCGTGCTCGACGGCGGGCGGGTCGGCATCGGCGCCATGGCGATCGGTCTGGCGCAGGCAGCATTCGAGGTCGCTTCCGCGTATGCGCGTGAGCGCACCGCCTTCGGCAAACTGATCGGTGCCTACGAGTCGGTTTCGAACATGATCGCCGATATGGCCGTCGGGCTGGAAGCGGCGCGTTTGCTGGTCTATCAGGCGGCATGGCTGAAAGACCAGGGGCGCCAGTACAGCCGCGAGGCGGCGATTGCCAAACTGTACGCTTCGGAAGTCGGCGAGAAAATCTGCCGCGACGCGATCCAGGTGCTTGGCGGGTATGGATACAGCAGCGAGTATCCGCTCGAACGCATCTACCGTGATCAACGCCTGCTCACCATTGGCGAGGGCACGTCCGAGATCCTGCGCGTGGTCATCGGGCGACAAATTCTCGGCGAGTTCGTCGGACGGTGACGGCGTGGAACGTTGCAGGTGCGAACGTTGAACGTGGGAAGGTAAAGTAAGGCTAGAGGGGCGAGGGGAGAGGCAAGCGGCGCGAGGCAAGCGGCGCGAGGCAAGTGGCAGGGACCGCTGGCATAGCCGCTTCGTGCCCTTCGTGCCCTTCGTGGATCACAGGAACGAGGCGCGAGGCAAGCGGCGCGAGGCAGGAAGTCTAACCTCTAACCTCTAACCTCTAACCCCTAACCTCTAACCCCTAACCTCTAACCCCCTTGACCCAGTATCCACCCCTCGACGCGGCGAATGACCTCGCCCTCGGGCTCACCGGCAATGCGACGACCAAGGACGACATTGAGTGCGCCGAACAATCCCACCGTGGCGTCGAAATCATCGTCGCCGCCGGGTGCAGCGCCAAATCCGTCATCAATCGCGCGGCGCAGAGCGGTATCGATCGCAACCTCCGCCGCATCCGCCCATGCCAGCAGCGCCATTCCTGCGGCGGCGCGGGCAGCCTGCGCGCGTTTGCTGCCGTGCAGCGTGATACCCAAATGATGGCAGCACTCAGCAGGGTACACTTCGGCGACCACCAGGCGGTCCGCAGCAATCAGGTCGTCCAGGCGTCCCTCAAAGGGCCAAAGCCAGGGAAATATGGCATTATCTCGAGCATACGCGCGGCGCGCCGCACCGAGCATATCGCGCCAGCCGACGATGGTCGCCTTTCCCACCTGCTGTGCGCCGAGCGTCCAGAACATCGGCGCAGCGGCGCGCCGCGCGTCGGTAGCCTGGTCGCACCGGCGGCGCAGGTCGTCGATGGTCGTCATACCGAGCGCCCGGATCAGGTGCGATTGCCGTGTTCCACCCGGTCGCAGCGGGTAGAATGGACGAACGATGCTGATGTCGTCCGGACGACTGGCGACCTCGTAGAACTGCACCCATCGTCCTGAACCCAACTCCGGTAGAAGCGCTGCAAAGTCGGCAACGCCAGCGGCATTCGCGTAACGCAGCGGGAGACCAAGCGGAAAATCGACGCCGAACAGGATGCCGCCACCAGGCGCGAGAGTGCGCAACCGCGCCAGCAGCGTCCGCGGGTCGCCGGCCGGACCCGGCGCATACGCCGTGAACCGCCCATCGGACTGGCGCAGCGCATACGCCAGCCGCCTTCGCGCCGCGTTCGATCCCCAATCGGCGTGAGCGACCAGAACAGGAAGAGCAGCCATTGGTGGTATCAGGGAACAGCGACAGGTGCGGCGGTCAGCACCCAATCGCGGTAGAAATCGTTGAGATCGCAGGCGCAGGCATTTTCGGCGATAGCGCGCACATCGTCGCTCGACGCAATCCGGTAGCGAAAGGTCGCATAGTAATCGCGCAAAAAGCGATCGAACGCCGGTTCGCCGATGCGGTTGCGCAACGCCTGAAAGAAGAGCGCTCCTTTTGCATATGCAACGGCAGTATAGTTGCCGCGCAACGCCGACACAGGGCGCTTCAGCGGCGCATCACGACCCGCCTGCCGCGCGCGCAGGTACGTCGCACGGAATCCGTCGAGTTCGCGTTCTGCCGCTATCGCCCCACCGGTTTCTTCCTGATAGATGACCTGCGAAAATGAGGTCAATCCCTCGTCGAGCCAGGCTTCCCCTTGCACATCGTTGCCGACCAGACTGTACCACCATTGATGCGCCACTTCGTGTGCTACAATAATCTCCAGACCCTCACGTTCACCGGTGTACAGGCGCCGGTCGATCATGATCAGACCAGGATACTCGACGCCGAGAAATTTGCGCGCATCGATCTGCACAATATCGAGTTCAGTCAGCGGGTAAGGTCCGAACCGGCGATTGAACGCACGCAGCGCGTTAGCGGCGGCATCGAGCGCCGCCCGCCCGCCTTCGGCATTTTCGGGGCGAAAATACGACGTGATGCGCGTCCCATCCACATCAGTGGAGATCGACGGGAAGCGGGTGAGCACGATCGTAAAATCACGCTGCGGACCGCTGACGAAGCGTGTTGTTCGAGACACGCCATCGCTCTGGCTTTCGATCGCCGTCCCCGTGGTCACCGAAGTCCATGCGGCGGGGATAGTCAGCGTCACATCGTACAGCGCCGTTTCGCTGGTGACGAG
The DNA here is from genome assembly GCF_057785375.1 of Roseiflexus sp. Taxonomy (NCBI): domain Bacteria; kingdom Bacillati; phylum Chloroflexota; class Chloroflexia; order Chloroflexales; family Roseiflexaceae; genus Roseiflexus; species Roseiflexus sp. The sequence goes on along the minus strand of NZ_JBYNRX010000087.1, from coordinate 76,806 downwards.
GTCGCCGCGGAAGAGCGGCGTCGCCAGTTGCCAGGCGCCATTAACCCGCCGCGCCGCCATCGGCAACGCCGAGGCCAGCGTCAGCACGCCGCGTTCGCGATTAAAGGCGGCATAATAGCGCTGGCTGGCATCGAGCGGCGCAACGGCGCTGAAGTCGAGCACGACGTGAGCAACAGAACCAGATGGGAGCGTTGCAGGAAGGTCGAGCCGCAGCAAGAATCGATTCGACTCATAGCGTACCCGCACCGGTACATCATCGACGATAGCGCTGCGAATATCGAGACGTCCGCCCAACTCCGGCAAATTAGGGAAGAGATAAAAATAGATGCGGTCGAGCGGATCGGCGGCGCGATTGGCATACTCCAGCCGCAGCCTGCCGGCGATGGCGCGTCGCTCAGGATCGATGCCGGCGCTCACCGTGTACCGATCCCACTGCGATGCAGCGTCGAGGTCGGCGCTGAAGGCTGGCAGCAGCGCCGCCTCCTGCCACTGAACATCGAGCGGCTCGGCAAACGGGTCGCTCGTATGTGGCGCTGCGGAGAGCGGCGTGACGCTGTAGCATATCAGAACCGCGACCAGCGCCAGAAGAACATCTTGCCTTCGCATACTCAGTAATCGCTGCATAGACGCATTATATCATTGTGTCTGGAACTGTCAGGAAACCCGTCGCTGTACTGTTAGCAAAACAGGATCGATCTCTATTGCCAGACTATGACAACGCCCGAAGAATTGAAACATATTCCACTCTTCGCCACGCTGGATGATCAAACGCTGGCGGATGCAGCGCGCTACATGGAGAGACGCACCTATCGTCCAGGCGAATACATCGCCTACGAAGGCGAACAACCGGCAGGAGTGTACTTTGTGCAGCGCGGCAGGGTGCGCTTATCGCGCACTGCGCCGGATGGTCGCGAACAGGTGCTGGCGATGGTCAGCGCCGGTGAAAACTTCAATGCCGTCGCCATTTTCGACAGCCATGGCAATCTGACGACGGCGCGCGCAATGAGCGCCGTTCACTGTCTGATTTTACCGGGAAATGCGCTGATCATCCTTATCCGCTGTCATCCTGACCTGGCGCTGGCAATGCTGCGTGAAATGGCAGGGCAACTGCGCAGCCTGGCGGTGCTGGTCGAAGACCTGGCATTCCGGTCGGTGCGCGAGCGGCTGGCGCGCGAACTGTTGCGTGAGGCGCGCGAAGGCGCCGCCGAACTGACCCATCAGGAACTTGCCGAGCGCACCGGCACCGTGCGCGAGATCGCCGGACGCGCATTGCGCCAGTTGGCGCAGGAAGGGCTTGTGCGGCTGGAGCGTGGGCGGGTCGTGGTGCTCGATTCGGGCGGGCTGGCGCGGATCGGGAACGGCGGGTGAGGCGGAACGTCGCCGGTGGGAAGGTTGCACACGCGACTTCACACGAATGAGAGATTGCACATCGACTGTTCTGATACGCCATGTTGTGGAACTAAAGTCACAGAAAAGTTGAAAAGGGCGTGTTATGATTGCAGGTGCTGGAACATCTTCCGTATGCTAAAGGAGATTGGTATGGCGTATATCATCGCGGAGCCATGCATTGGCGTGAAAGATGCTGCGTGTGTGGCGGTCTGTCCGGTTGACTGCATTTACGAGGGTGAGGATCAGTACTACATCAACCCTGAAGAGTGCATCGACTGTGGCGCCTGCGAACCGGAGTGCCCGGTCGAGGCGATCTTCGCCGACGACTCGGTGCCGGAGCAGTGGCAAAGCTACATCGAAAAGAACCGCGCGTTCTTCGGACTGTAATACGTCGTTCGTTGCGAACAAGGCGCTCTGTGAGGGGCGCCTTGTTGTGTTAAGGGTTCGACTTATGCCGACAACCGCGTGCTGCAAAGACGCAGAGTCTCTACTGGAAACACCCCGCCTGCCGACCCGCTTGCCGTGCGCTGCACGCCCGTCACTAACCTCCCGCTGAAAGCCTGCCCCCCCTTGTGTGCTATAATTTCCGGGGAAAGCCAGCGCACGGAGATGCCTGCCGATGATGCGCTTCGATGTTCGCACGTTTCTGCTTATCTTTGGCGCGGCATGCATTGGCGCAGCCTGGGCGACGTATCAGTACAGCACGACTGCCCCCCCCTATGGCGAAGCGCAGATTCCTGCATTGATCTGGACGGTGTTTGCCACTCCCTTTGCCATGTTCTGGGGGTGGCTGGTAGCGCGGCGTGAGGAACGCTGGTGGGCGGCATTCGTCTGTTTCTGCATCTACTTTCTTTCCACATTTATAGCAGCACGCTACGAGACGTGCGTTATTGTGCATGGATCGTTCAACCTGGTCAGTTGCTTCGTCGATACAGAACAGGCGCAGACGCTTGCAAACGCCAGCGGTCATCGCGTCTATTTCGAGTCGATCGTCGTGGTGCATCTGATCGCTGCGCTGGTCACGGCATTGCAGCGCGCGCTAAAACGCCGTACAATGCAGGATGCGTCGCTTCGTCCGGCAGGCGAGACGACCTGACATCTTCCGTCTGGTTTGATGCGGTGTCTTTCGAGTTCCAGGTACGGCAGCGGTATCTGACGTTGCCGGCGCCGGAGGTTTGGCATGACCAGAGCGCATGCTGGTGTACGTCAGCGTATTGAAGCGGATGAGCGCGCCCGGCTTTCACCTTTGGCGGCATTCAGTGACGACGCCCGCCGCGCGCGTCCTGAAGAACCGTCGCCGGTGCGGAGCAGTTTTCAACGTGATCGCGACCGTATCCTGCATTTAAAACCGTTTCGCCGTCTGAAACACAAAACCCAGGTGTTTATCTCACCGCAGGGCGATCATTACCGCACCCGCCTGACCCATACGCTCGAAGTGACGCAGATTGCACGCACAGTCGCACGCGCCCTGCGCCTCAACGAGGACCTGGTCGAGGCGATTGGTCTTGGGCATGATCTCGGGCATACGCCCTTCGGTCACGCCGGCGAGACGGCGCTGTCGCACGCGATGGGGCGCGCCTTCCGGCATAACGAACAGAGCCTGCGCATTGTTGACGTGCTGGAGCGGAATGGCGCCGGGTTAAATCTGACCGATCAGGTGCGCGAGGGCATCTACATGCACTCCAAAGCCAGGCGCGACATTACCATGCGCGCCTGGGGAACAGCCAGTACGCTGGAAGGGCAGATCGTGAAACTGTGCGATGCCATCGCCTATATCAATCACGACATCGATGATGCGATCCGCGGCGGTTTGCTGCACCCCGAAGACCTGCCACGCGACGCGATCGAGATACTAGGCGAAACCCACGGTCAACGCCTCGATACGATGGTCTGCGACCTGATCGACCATAACTGGTGGGCCACCGGCGAAGCGCCGCCGCCTGATCCGCCGGAACTGTCGATGAGTCCGGATGTGCTGAAGGCGACCAATACGTTACGCGAGTTTCTGTATCAGTATGTGTATCTTGGATCGAAAGCCAAAGCGGACGATGGCAAGGTCCAATTGATGATCGAGTTGCTGTACCATCACTTTCTGAAACACCCGGAACAGATCCCAGCCGATCTGCTGCGGATCAATCAGGATCGCGGCGAACCGGTCGAGCGCGCCGTGGTTGACTATATTGCCGGTATGACCGACCGCTTCGCGCTGAAGGTGTTCAACGACCTGTACGTGCCGCGCACCTGGAGTGCGTAAAGCGTGCGGACGTTCGCTGGAACGAGTATGCCTGGCGTTACCGATCAGATCAAAGAAAAGGTTGATATCGTCGAGTTCATCTCGACCTATGTGCCGCTGCGGAAGACAGGACGCAGCTATGTTGGCTTCTGCCCATTCCATCCCAACACCCGGACGCCGGCGTTTCACGTCTTTCCCGATACGCAAAGTTTTCACTGTTTTGGGTGTAAGGCGTCGGGGACGATCTTCGACTTTCTGATGCGTCGTGAGGGGCTGGAGTTTCGTGAAGCGCTCGAGCGCCTGGCACAGCGCGCCGGTGTGCAGTTACACCCGCGCACCGAAGCCGACGAGCAACTGGATCAGTTGCGCACCCGTCTGCTGGAGATGAATGCAGCAGCAGCGGCGTTCTTCCGTCATATGCTGGTAAAGTCGCAACGTGGCGAGGAGGCGCGCGCCTATGTCGCCAGACGACGGATTGACGACGCAACCAGTGAGGCATTCCTGCTCGGCTATGCTCCCGATGACTGGAGTTCGCTGCTTTCCTACCTGACCGAACGGCGCGGCTTTTCGCCAGAGGAGATCGAAGCGGCTGGACTGGCAATCCATCACGAAACACGCGGGTATTACGACCGCTTCCGCAACCGGCTCATGTTCCCGATCCGCAACGTGAGCGGCGAGATTGTGGCGTTTGGCGGCAGAGCACTGGGGGATGCGCAGCCGAAATATATGAACTCCCCCCAGACGCCGCTCTTCGACAAGGGAAAGGTGCTGTACGGGCTTGACCTGGCGCGCGATGCGATCCGCCAGAGCGACGCCACCGTGATTGTCGAAGGGTACGTCGATGTCATCATTGCACACCAGTACGGCTTCCGTAACGTCGTTGCGCCGCTTGGCACGGCGTTGACCGCCGATCACGTGGCGCTGGTGAAGAAACTCTCGCACCGGGTCTATCTGGCGCTCGACGCCGACGCCGCAGGCGTGCGAGCGACGCTCAAAGGATTGCAGGCGCTCCAGAGCCAGCCGGAGGGGGAATTAACTGCGGTAATCTCGCCACAGGGGGTGATCGGGCTGCAACGCCGCCAGGATGTTGAGATCAGGATTCTGTCTCTTCCCAAAGGGAAAGACCCCGATGAGGTCATTCAGGAAAACCCGGAACAGTGGCGTGCGGCGCTGGCGGCGGCGCGTCCGGCGATGGATTTCTACATCGAGACGCTCACCTCCGACCTCGATCTTTCGAGCGGACGCGGCAAAGCAGACGCGGTCGAACGGATAGCGCCGCTCCTTACCCAGATCGCCAATCCGGTGGAGCAGGCGCATTATATCCAGCAACTGGCGCGACTGATCGATGTCGAAGAACGGTATATACTGGCAGCGCTGGGAAACAAGGCGCGTCAGGAAGGGTCGCGCCGTCCGCCGGATCAGGCGCGCGCGACGAAGGTTCTGGAACAGCAACCTGACGAAGCAAAACAGCAACCCGGCGATACGCAGCCGTCAACTCCGACGCAAGAAGAGCATCTGTTGAGCTGGATGATTCGTTACCCGAAAGCGCGCACAGCCGTGGAAGATAAACTCTACCGCGATCTGGCGTCGTATCCGGCGCTGCGATCGCTCATGAGCGGAACGATCGATGAGTTGTTCACCTGCGATGAGCACCGTGCACTGTGGCGCGCCTGGATCACCGCCCCTGCCGATAGCGACCCGGATAGTTGGGCGACGACCCTCCACGCGCCACTTGATGCAACGGCAAAACACGTGCTGGCATTGCACACACCCCAACCCCAGGCGTATCGGATTGTCAACGACGCACTGGAATGTGCTACAATCCTTCAGCGCGACGTTGCAAAGCGCTGGCTCGTCCAGATCGCGCGCTTGCAGGCAGAGGCGACCAGTGAAGCAGAGCGGGAAATCCTGCTCGACCAGCTGGTGCGGGTCAAACAATTCATCGATATGCTGAGCATCCCATGCCGCAGTTCAGCATACGCTGACCTGCATGCACTGCATACGCTCTGACAGGTGCGGCACCATGCAATCCGCTGCCGGGTAAAAGAAACATTGCTGGAAGCAGATATGTCATGCACGACAATGGCCGCATATCTTTGCTGTCCGGTCTTCTCAGCGCAACAAACACGAGCACATCATTCTGAGACGCACTGGTAAAGAAGGCAGTGGGTGTCTGCGGAGGTTTCGATGGAAAAACCGAACGAGCCACTTTTGGAAGATGATCTGTTGCTGGACGATCTGGACGATGACATTACCGGCGCATCCCGCGAACCCGAAGAGGAGCCTCAGACGATTACAAGCCTGAATGATCTCCTGGCGATCGGGAAACAACGCGGTTTTGTCACCGAGGGAGAAATTGCGCAACTGCTCGCAGGCAGCGAGGCCGATAGCGACCGCCTGGCGGAGATTCAACAGGCGCTCCAGTCGGCGGGCATTGCCACGCGCGATGAGATGATCGCCGGCGGCGCCGATATTGATGTCCACTTCGAGGAAGAAGGCGATTTTGATGATCTGAGCGTCGAGGGCATTAGCATTAACGACACAGTGCGCATGTATCTGCGCGAGATTGGGCGGGTGCCGCTGCTGACCGCGCGCCAGGAGACCTTGCTGGCGCAGAAGATCGAGATCGGTGAATACCTGGAATCGTACCGGACGCAACTGGCGGCAGACTGGCGCGTTGAGCAGATCGATACGGTTGGTGCGCAAATGTACCAGCGCCTGTGCAAAACCTGGCCCGTGGTCGAGGATGCCATTCGACTGCTCTATGCGATTGTTGAGCAACCGCTTCCCGATCCGTTGACCCCTGGGCGCCTGCGCGATGTCTCCGCCCTTCAGGAGCGCATGACCTTCGAACAGCGTCAGTTGTTCGACAAGCGTCGCAATGAGTTGATCAAACAGCACCGCATGACAGCAGAGCAGTTCGATCAGACTTTCGCGCAGGCGACGATTATCTTCTCGCTTCTGCCCGCTGCCGTTCAGCAACGCTTGGCGACATCAACCGACTGGCCCTCCGTTGAGAAAGTGCAACAGATGTGCGCTGATGTGTGTGATCAACTCTGGCACGACTGGAACCTCGCTATCGAGCAGGGCAAAACGGCGCGTGAGGATCTGACCCAGGCAAACCTGCGTCTGGTCGTGTCGGTAGCGAAGAAGTATATCGGGCGCGGCTTGCAACTCCTCGACCTGATTCAGGAGGGAAATGTCGGCCTGATCCGTGCGGTCGAAAAGTTCGACTACCGTAAAGGGTTCAAGTTCTCGACGTATGCGACCTGGTGGATTCGCCAGGCAATCACCCGCGCAATCGCCGATCAGGCGCGCACCATCCGCATTCCGGTGCATATGGTCGAGACGATCAACCGCCTGATGCGCGAAAGCCGCCGCATGCTCCAGGAGTTGGGGCGCGAACCGACCGACGAGGAGTTGTCGCGCGCACTGGGCATTCCGGTGGATAAAGTTCGTTCGATCCGTAAAACTTCGCTCGAACCGGTCTCGCTCGAAACACCGGTTGGTCAGGAAGAAGACAGCCAACTCGGCGATTTTATCGAGGACTCGAAGGTGCTTGCGCCATCTGATGCCGCCAGCCATCAGATGCTGCGTGAGCAGGTCGAGCAGGTGCTGAATCAGCTTACTGAGCGCGAACGGCGCGTCCTTCAATTGCGTTTCGGTCTCGAAGATGGTCATAGCCGCACCCTCGAAGAAGTCGGCAAGGAATTCGGCGTCACGCGTGAGCGTATTCGCCAGATTGAGGTGAAAGCGCTGCGGAAACTGCGTCACCCTCGCCTTGGCAAGAAACTGCGCGATTATCTCGAATAGAGGGTGTGGCATGTCTCCGCCGCCGGGCGCCTGTCCCGTCGCCGGAAGCCCCATGGTGTGCCAGTGTACGACTTCGAGAAGTTAGACTTCTACGAATTGCTTGGTGTGTCGCGGTCGGCATCGCCCGAAGAGATCAAACGCGCATACCGGCGCGAGATCGCCAGGTATCATCCCGACCGGTTCGTCAATGCTAGCCCCGAAGACCTCGAATATGCGCGGCGTCGCAGCCGGTTGCTGACCGAGGCGTATGCGACGCTGAGCAATCCGTCTGCGCGGAGCGCCTACAACCTCGACCGCCGCCGTCAATCTGCCCGGAAATCGTCGCGTCCCACGCCGCCGCCGCCAACCCAACGCGACCATCAGGCGGAACTCTACCAGCAGGCACGCGACCATCTCGAGGCGGGACGGTACGTTCAGGCGATTGCGACGTTGCGCCAGTTGCATCGGATCAATCCGTTCTACCGCGACAGCGCTGAACTGCTGGTGGATGCCGAGTCTCGTTTGCGGAGTCGTGCAACGGAAAAACGTTCTATCGTCTCGCCGGTCACGCCACGGCGCCTGACGCTGGTTGTGGGAGTGGCGACTGTTATCGCGCTGGTCGGCGGCGCGGTCTGGTGGCTGGGAGCGCAGAACGCGCTGCGTTCCGCCGATGCGGGTGTGGTCGCTCCATCCGGCGCGCTGCTATCGCCAGCACCGATTGAGCCAGCGCCAGATACCCCGGCTCTGGCGACGCCGCTGCCAACAGCGCCGCAAGAGCCGACGACCCCTCCCGCGCCTTCGCTGCCACCGGAAACGGCAGGTACACCGCCAACCCAGACAACGCCCGAGCCATCGCTCACTCCCACAACACCCCCTCTCCCGCCATCGCCTGAGGTGGAAGGCGCTGTGCTTCTGCGCGACGATACATTCGCCGAAGGGTGGACAGCAGTGCGCCGCGCGACATGGAGCGTCGGGCCGCGTGATGGACGGTACCGTATCACTGCCGAGGCGCAGGTCGGGGTGATCTGGAGCTATCGCAGCGTCTCGGCGAGTGACATTCGCATGACCGTTGATATTGAAGTCGTCGAAGGCGAAGGAGGGGTCATCCTTCGGTTTCGCAATGAACAGAACTACCTGATCTTCACCGTTGCACCGCAAACGGGGGATTTCCGCCTCGAACAGGTGCGCGACGGAACGCCAACACTGATCGCAAGCGGGATGCGCAGCGATCTGCGCGTTCCCGATGGGCGGTTTCGCCTCGATGCCCGTCTCCGCGGCGACCAGGTCCGGATGAGCGTCAACGGACAGGTCATTGTTGAGGAGGACATTCTTTCTCTTTCAACCACATCACGCTTTGGGCTGGCAGTGGTTGCACGAGAAACACGGAGCGAAGCCTGGTTCGATAATCTCGAAATGCGAGCACTACCCTGATGAAGCGCCTTCCTCCTTGCCCGACTCGCCCCGCCGGTCGTTCGTTGTTTATGCACGGACGCTGGCTCGTTCTGTTGATCGCTGCAATGATCGCCGGCAATTGCGGTTCGGCAAACCACACGCAGATCGCCGTCCTACCGCCGGTCATGGCTGATGGCGAACGTCTGCGCGCCGGAGGACGCGACTTCGAGGTGCGCGGCGTCAACTATATTCGCCCGACCGGCGACGACGAACGCCGGTGCTGGACGCTCCAGTTCGGCGCCGACATCAACTGTCCGTGGCGCATGTCGGTCATCGAAGCCGATTTCGACGCCATGCGCGTGCGCGGGGTCAATACGGTGCGCATCTTCCTCAACTACTATGTCTTCGGTGGCCAGCGCGAAGCCAATGCTTCCTACCAGAAGAGCGACGCGCTGCGGCATCTGGAAGAGTTCATTGCAGCAGCCAATCAACGCGGTCTCTACGTACTGCCGGTGCTGCTCGTCGAGTATCCGCAGGATCAGTTCGGACCGGAGTATTACGAGCGCGCGCTTGAATGGCACGTGCGGCCGCTGGTGCGCCATTTCGCCGCCAGACCTGGCATTCTGGCGTGGGACCTGTTCAACGAACCGGACATCGGCAGCCCGATCGATGAGCGCTGCTGGGATTGGGACAATGGTGATTTTCCGCTTTGCTTCACGCTTGCCGAGGAGCGCCAGCGGTTTGTGCGCGTCGTTCACGACGAGGTGAAGCGCCTTGACCCTGAACGTCTGACGACGGTGGGTATGGCATTTGCAAAGAGTTACTTCGAGCCAGTCGAGGCGGCGATCCGCATGGCGGATGTGGTCGATTTCTATACCTTCCACTACTACGATAACGAGCCTTACGATAGCGGACGCTACCGGCAGCACTGGTACTATGGCGAAGGCTTTCCTGCCGATCTGCAACGCGCCATTGACGAACTCCACGCGCTTGGTCTGCGGAAGCCGGTCGTCGTGACTGAACTCGGATTTCCGACCGGGTCGGATGCCACCCGGACGCTCGACGATCTGCGACGCGACCAGCGGATTGCACTGCAAACCATTCGCAACGCGCGTGGCGCAGGGATTGTGCTCTGGTCGTTCCAATCGTCACCGGAGGAGTTGCTCGGCGATCTGTTTGTACGTTGAAGGGAGTGGATGTGCCCGTCACCCCTGAGCAACCGGCGTGCTTCCGGTCGTTGTTCCACACCGCGCCTCTGCCGGGGCAGGCAGTAGCGCCGCGGGTGACGGGCGCCGGGGGGCTACCCTTATTCTTATACTAATACTGACTTGCAGTCAGTTAGACAAAATGTTCGAACGTTCGTTATGCAAGGCGCAACGGTCAACGCGCATCGGCAGACATGTCGTGGACGCAGCCTGAGCTTTGGCATCAGCAGCCCCGGCGGGGCTTTCGTGCCCGCAGCGAGGGCTTTCGCCCGCAGCGCCCCAGCAGCATGGTACGAATGACCGCTCATTAGTATCAGTTCCTGGTTCTCGGTGCTTTTATGTCTACTTCGTGCATCATCGTTGCCGGCGGTTCAAGTCAGCGCATGGGGAGCGACAAGCGTTGTCTGCGGCTATGGGGCGAGTGCGGTCCGATGCTGCTGGAGCACATGGCTGCGCGCGCGACCCGCGTCAGCGACGATGTGATTGTCGTTCTGAACGACCCGGAAGCGTGGAGCGGATTGCCGACGCGCCTGGTGTGCGACGAGGTGGAACAGGGTGGACCGCTCGCCGGGATTGCTGCGGGTCTGGCGGCGTGCCATCACGAATATGCGCTGGTGCTGGCGTGCGACACACCGCTGGTGCAGGAGGCGCTGATAAATGCGCTCCTGGCGTATCCGCGCCCGTATGATGCGCTGATGCCGCTCCGTCCCGACAACGGCGCGCGCGCGCCGCGCAATCGGTTGGCGGCAGAACCGCTGCTGGCAGTCTACCGGCGCACGTGCCTCCCCACAATCCGCGCCTGCCTCGCGCGCGGCGCGCGCGCGCTCGTGGATCCGCTGGAGTTGCTTGATACCCGTTACCTCACGCCAGATGTCTGGCGCCAGTACGATCCGCAGGGGTTGTCATTCGTCAATGTCAATCGGCCAGATGACGTGGCACGGGTAAAGGCGATCATCACCGCCGACAATCGAGGGCGATGATGCAGACCATGACGCGCTTTCGTGTGGTGATGTCGGTCGCTTGCGCCTTCATCGGCGTGATCGGTGCGCTGGCGCTGCTCTGGATGACACGGCGCGAGCCGCTTACGCTGCCGCCGCTGGTCTATCTCGACGCGCTGGGGGCATTCTTTGTCTTTGCCACGTGGGGCGGATTGGCGCTCTGGTCGGCGCTGCGCACGCCAGCAGAACAGGGATGGCGCTTCTGGCTGACGGCGCTGTTGCTGACGATCGCGTTTGTCACCTCGTTAACGCCGGTGATTATCGCGGTCTATGTGCTGCTGGCGCTGATACCCGTGCTGCCGGTGCGTCGCAGCGAACTGTTGGTTGCGCCCGGCAGCGCCATCGTCCCTCTGCTGGCGGCAGGGGCGCTGGCAATCGGGTATGGCATGCTGGCATTGCGCGGCGCCGGACACGTCGATGCGCCGCTGGCCGGCGCCGCACTCGACTCGTTCGCCTTCTGGTGTGTCCTGCTGTCGGCTGCGGTTCCGCTTCTCCCATTCGTTGCATCGTTGGGAGATTTGGGATTTGAGAAAATATCCCGCTATCCATCGACCCGCCCGACGCCCCAGGTCGCGGGCCACGACATGCGACGCCCGCCTGCGCGGACTGGCGCGGGTGATACCGGATCATGTTCGCTAGCACCAATCGGAGGGGACCTGTTCGCTTATGCCTGGCTTTACCCGCTGATGCGGCTGTATACCCTCAGTCCCTGGAATGAAGGATGGTCGTTTGCGACGCTGACGCTTGGCGGCGGCGCAATGCTCTGGCTGACGCTCGGCGCCCTGACGACAACGACACGCCTCCAGCGCGCAGAGCGCAATCGGCGTCGATTACTGGCAATCGGACTGGCAGGCATTGGCCTGAGTAGCGGCGCCGGTCTGGCAGCGGGATGTTACGCCGTACTGGTCTATCTGCTGTTGATCGTGACCGCAGATACCGGACCGGAGACAAAATCGAAGATCAGTGTCTGGGGCTTACCGCCGTCAACGCCATTCTGGCTCCTCTCTGGAGCGACTCCGCTGACTGCACCGTTCATCGCTACCTGGATGATCGTCGGAGCGGGCGCAGCCGGCGGCGTTACCATACTGACCGCCGTCGCCTGGCTGACAATGCTGGTCGGGGCGCTGCCGTTCGTGATCGACCCGCCTGCCGCCGTGTCGTATCGCCGGTGGATCGGCGGCGCCCTCAGCCTCGCGCTCGGCATTGCGTCACCGCTGATAGTACGCTTCCTCATTCAGCCGGTGATCGAGCAGTTGCAGGGTGGGTTGAGCGTCTACGGCGACGTCAATGTCTGGCCCTGGGTCGGGCTGGCGATGGTCAACTCGGCGCGCACCGGCATTACGGCGCTGCCGACCATTGGCGCTGCGGGGCTGATGGTTGTGCTGAGCGCACTGGTCTACCTGCTATCCCGGTTGCTACGCCCGAGACCAGTGATCGACGCTTCCGCTCCTGCCTCAACCGCATACGACGATCTGCTGAACGATCTGCGCCGCGCTGTCCCCTGGCTGGGCGAAGCGGCAACGAAAGCGCCGGAGCATGACGATCACTGAGTTGCTATCGTTTCTGGGTCTGGCGTGGTCGCGGCTGCTCCTCTTCCCCGGCGGCGTGTGCCTGCTCATCGCTGTGTGGCTCGCGGAAGTATTCGAGCAACGGCGCATGTTCCACAGATTCGTTTCCCTTCCAATGTCCTGGCTCACCTCGCCACGCGCTACGAGCGCTGTCGCGCTGCCGTGGCTCGGCGTGGCGCTCCTGCCGCTTCCCGGCGCAGTGGCGCTATCGCGTCCCATCGACCTGGCTGTCCTCATCGCATTGCTGGAGTGGCCTCGCTTGCTGGCAATCGCCGCCGATCTGCAGGGAGGCGACCGCTTGCGAGGCGTACAGCGACTGGCAGCGGCGCTGAATGGCTATCCACCGTTGATCCTCGCTGCTCTTTTGGCGTCGATGGGAACAGGAACGCTGGAGGTTGCAGGGTTGCTGCGCATCCCCGAGAGCGCCGCTCCTCTCCAGCAGACGGTGTGGTTCTGGCTTGGTGCGGGGGCGTTGATCCTCGCCTTGCCGCCGCTGATCGAGGTCGGACCATTCGCACTCGGCGCACCCGATGAACTGCGCCCTGGCATGCGCCTGCGGGCGCTGGGGATCGTCCTGATCGCCGCACTGCCAGGTATTGCGCTGTTAACCCGCGATGGCGCCAATGACTGGTGGCGCGTTGCACTACCGCCACTGGCGCTCGGCGCTGCGCTGTGGGTCTTCCATCGCGGCGCGCGCCGTCAATCGGCGCTGCGCTGGGCGCGCATCTACCTGGGATATGACATGCTCCTGTTGCTGGCGCTGCTGGCAGCCGGGCTGCTGGCGTTGCAGGCGCGACTGGCGTAATAGCTAAATAATCAACGTCGTTGCGTGCTGAATATCCGGTTCTTCGCGCAGGCGCGCAATGACGTGCGGCGGTACAGGATCGTCCAGGCGCAACACCATCATCGCCTGCTCGCGCGGCGCCAGCCGCCCCACGTCCATACTGGCAATGTTGACGTCCGCCTCGCCGAGGAGCGTGCCGACCTTCCCGATCATGCCCGGACGGTCGCGGTGATAGGTAAAGAGCATCGGGCCAGCAGGCACAAACGTGACCCAGAAGCCGTCGGCTTCGACGACGTGCGGTTCGCCGCGCAGCATCGTTCCAGCAAACTCACGCGCACCATCGCTCGTTTGCGCACGCAACACCAGCAACCCTGAGAAGTTTCCGGCATCCTCGGTCGAAAACTCGGTCAATTTCAATCCCAGTTCACGCGCCAGGATCGGCGCATTTACCGGCGTCACCCGCTCTTCGCGGGTGCCCGCTAGCAATCCCTGCAAGATTGCCAACCGCACCGGCGTGGTGTCGACTGTCGCCAGTTCACCACGATACTCAATCTCGAAGTTATGCACCGGATCGTGGACCAGACCGGCGCAGAGCATGCCAAGCCGCCGCCCCAGATCGACGTAGGGCGCGACGAGACCGCGATGCTCCGGCGGGATGTAGGGGGCATTCACCGCATAGTGCGGCGACCCGCCCGCCAGCGCCACCAGGACGCCTTCAGCGACATCGACGCCGGTCAGCGCCTGCGCTTCAACTGTAGAGGCGCCCAGGTGCGGCAGGGTGATCACACGCGGATGGCCGACGAGCGGATTGCCGGTTGGCGGCTCGGTCGAGTAGGTATCGAGGGCAGCGCCAGCGAGATGACCGCTGTTGATCGCGTCGAGCAACGCCGTTTCGTCCACCACGCCGCCGCGCGCCGCATTGATCAGGTAGGCGCCGCGTTTCATCTGCGCCAGGCGCTCTGCATTGATCAGGTTGCGGGTGGAGTCGATCAGCGGCACATGGAGCGACACGATATCCGCCTGTGCCAGCACATCCTCGAGCGGGGCGAGGGTCACGCCGAGTTGCGCGGCGCGTTCAGTCGAAACGACCGGATCGTAGGCGACGACGTGCATTTCCAGCCCGCGCGCGCGGCGCGCCACTTCCGCGCCGATCCGCCCCAACCCGATCAGCCCCAGCGTCTTGCCGCGCACCTCGAAACCCATGAAGCGGTTGCGTTCCCACTTCCCTGCAACGACCGAGCTGTGCGCGTGCGGAATGTGTCGCGCCAGGCTCAGAATCAACCCCATGGTCAGTTCCGCAACGGCGACGCTGTTCGACGCCGGTGCATTGACCACCACGATCCCCTGGCGGGTGGCGGCATCGAGGTCAATATTGTCCACCCCCGTTCCGGCGCGCCCCACAACGCGCAGGCGGGTTCCTACCGCGAGGACCTCGGCCGTGACTTTTGTGGCGCTGCGGACGATCAGGGCGTCGTATTCGGGAAGGATGGCGATCAGACCGGCTTTGTCGAGATTGGTGCGAACATCGACGCGCGCAGCGGCGCGGAGCCGGGCAAGCCCTTCCTCGGCAATCGTTTCAGTCACGAGAATGCGGTCCATTGGCGCTATCTACGCTCCTGTGAAGTATGCAGACCCGACAACCGGCTCGGCGGTGAGGACATCGCTGCGCTGCAACGAGATGATATTATAGCACACACGCTGCGGCGTATTATGTCTTTGCAGCACATCGGCGCTGCAACCTCCAGGCATCGGCAGCACGTTGTGGTAGCGGTCTGCGGGCGCCGTTCAACATTCAGCACGTCGCGCTCAACTCCCCATACTCCGCTCGATTACGGTACAATGTGATCGAGTGGTAATTAGCGCCTGTTGGAAAAGGTCGTGGGGTAGGCGAAGGCAATGCCTTCGCTTATTTAGCCGCACGTCACGTGGCGATTTTTCGGATAGTCGCTCAGAGAAGGGAAACACATTCATGCACCTGCGGTTTGCTCTGTTGATTGTCGCGCTGCTCCTGAGCGCGTGTACAGTTCCATCTGCATCAAATCCGACGCCGACGCTGGCGCCTGGCGCTGAGGCGTTGCTCGGCGCACCGACGGCGACGCCGGTTCCGCCGACGACGGTATCGCCAGGGTCCACGGCTGCGCCCACTGCGACGCCCGCGCGGTCCGCCGCGCGCTATGAGGCGGCCAATTGTGAGTTTCCGCCGCTGGGCGGCGTGTCGGTCGAATGCGGCTGGTTGACCGTTCCCGAGAGTCGTGCAAAGCCCGACAATGGCAGAGAAGTGCGGCTCCATGTCGCCATTTTCCGCAGCACACGCCCCAACCCGCCCCCCGATCCGATCGTCTATCTCGAAGGCGGTCCCGGCATCGATGCGCTGGAGCGTCTGCCGCTGGTGTTCGATGTCTGGTTTCGATCATTCCTTTCCAACCGCGACTTTATTATGTTCGATCAGCGCGGCACCGGCTATTCGACGCCGTCGCTGGCATGCCCGGAACTGACGAAACTCAGTTTTGATATGCTGCCAATGGACATCCGCGCTGACGAAAGTTCGCGCCTCTGGAAGGAAGCGGCGCTCAAGTGCCGCGCACGCCTGGTTGCGGATGGCGTTGATCTGGCGCAGTACAATACGCTGACCAACGCCGCCGACCTGGAGGACCTGCGCCTGGCGCTTGGCTATGAGCAGTGGAACCTGATCGGCAGTTCGTATGGCACGCGCCTGGCGCTCACCGCGATGCGCGAGTATCCGCAGGGGATTCGCAGCGTGGTGCTCGACTCGA
This sequence comes from Roseiflexus sp., assembly GCF_057785375.1. NCBI lineage: Bacteria > Bacillati > Chloroflexota > Chloroflexia > Chloroflexales > Roseiflexaceae > Roseiflexus > Roseiflexus sp. Next base: position 60,671 of record NZ_JBYNRX010000087.1, on the reverse strand, counting down.
CCCGCCCGCCGCAGATCAATGAGTCGCAGACGCCGGCTGACGCCGAGCGCGCGTTTCAGACGCTGTTTCGCGGCTGCGCCGCCGACCCGGATTGCAATGCGGCGTATCCTGATCTCGAGCGGGTGTTCTATGATCTGGTGGCGAAACTCAATACGCAACCAGTGACGCTTCCAGGTGTTGATCCATTCACTGGACGCACATACCAGGTGTTGATCAACGGCGACTCGATGATCAGCACGCTGTTCCAGGCGATGTATTCGACCGAAATCATCCCGCTGCTGCCGCGCGCGATCTATGACGCGGCGCAGAAGAATATCTTTGATCTGTGGGTGCGCCTGATTATGAACAACGTCTCGCAGAGCGACTATTTCAGTTATGGGGTGATGTATTCGGCGCGCTGCTATGATGAGATTCTCTTCGAGACGCGCGAGGCGATGGTGAAGGCGGATGAACCCTTCCCACATCAGCAGGATGTGTTCGATATGGCGTCGTTCTGGGACATCTGCGATGCCTGGGGCGTCGGCGTGGCGCCACCGGTCGAGAATCAGCCGGTGCGCAGTGACATTCCTGCGCTTATCCTTGCCGGAACCTACGACCCGGCGACGCCGCCGGATGATGGCAAAGAAGCAGCAACGACGCTGCGCAACGGTTTCTTCTTCGAGTTCCCCTCCTCCGGGCATGGCGTCGTTCTCGATGGCGGCTGCCCGTTGAGCATGACGCTGGCATTCCTCGACAATCCGCAGCGCCAGCCGGACGCAGCATGTATGGCGCAGTTGGGCGCGCCGGCGTTCGATGTCGAGGGTGCAGCGGTACGCATGATCCCGTTCCGCGACACCGACCAGGGGATTGCCGGCGTGATACCGAAGGGATGGACGAATTTCGGCAGAGGGGTTTATGGTCGTCCATCGGGCGATGTGGCCATTGTCCAGGCGCTGACGCCGGTTTCGGCGCTCGAAGTGCTGGTGGGGTTGAGTCGCCAGTTTAATCTCGATAGTGAGCCGGAAGCGGCGGGCGAGTACGTCGGTGAGCGGTATACCTGGCAACTCTACACCGCGACGATCCGCAGGCAACCGACCGACATTGCGCTGGCGGAGGTAGGCGGTCGCGCACTGCTGGTGCTGATGATCAGCGATCCGGGCAACCGGGATGAGTTCTATGAGCAGGTGTTCCTGCCGGTGCTCGATGCGCTGCGGGTGATTTCGTAGCCCCCCGTAGTCACCGCCGCCGGTTGCGCCGCACCCGCCGCACCCGCCGCGCCCCGCAGCGACCCCGTGCCAACCCGAATCATCCCGTGGTGACGGTCACTTCCGCCAACCACACCCGCCGCACCCCCCAGCGACCCCGCACCAACCCGATCTTCCGCCAGTGACCGTCACCGCCGCCGGTTGCGCCGCACCCGCCACACCCGCCGCGCGGCGCGACGACCTTGAGTCCGCCCGTCGCCTGTTGGTGACGGTCACTTCCGCCAACTTCCGCCACACCTCACTCATACCGCAGCGCTTCGATCGGCAGAAGGAGCGCTGCACGCCGAGCGGGGTAGTAGCCGAACCCGACGCCAATGGCGCATGCGAACACCAGCGCCAGAATGACAGCAATCCATGAGATCGATACGGCTAGCCCGGCGGCCACGCCGATGAGCGCCACGAGTCCGATAGCGCCGGTGACGCCGATGAGACTGCCCACCACGCTGATGGCGACTGCCTCCAGCACAAACTGGCTCAGCACATCGCCGTCGGTGGCGCCGAGCGCCTTGCGCACCCCAATTTCGCGGGTGCGCTCGGTGACCGCCACCAGCATAATGTTCATAATGCCGATGCCGCCAACCACCAGGCTGATGCCTGCCACCAGCGCGATAAACCCGGTGATGGCGCCGTTGATGCCCGCCAGCACGCCAAGCGCCTGCGTCGGCAGGTTCAGCCGGAAATCGTCAATCGCGCCATCGGGCACGTTGCGCGTGGCGCGCAGCGTTGCAGTCACCAGCGCCTCGCCTCGCTCGACCAGGCGCTCGCTCTGCAAACTGAGCAGAATGCTGCTCATCTGCAACCCGCGACCCGGAAGGTCCTGGCTGCCGGCAATGCGCAATCGCGCCGTACTGACCGGCACCAGAATACGCTGGTCGGACGAGAATGGTCCGCCGAGTTGCCGCAGCACGCCGACGACCTGGAGCGGTTGCCCGTTGACCTCGATGGTTTTGCCGACCGCATCCTTCACGTTCTCTTTGCCGAAGAGGTCTTCGGCGATCAGCGCGCCAAGCACCGCCACCCGCGCCACCTGCCGGTCGTCGTCATCGGTCAGGAACCGGCCATACTGAACCGGCACCGTCTGAACCATCTGGTAGTCCTTCGTTGTGCCGACGACGGTGGGGTTGGCGGCGGAACCGCCGAAGCGCGCCTGTACGCGCAGCGACACTTCAGGCACAATCGTGCGGAAAACGTCCGGGTGGCGCGCCACCAGTTGCTCGAGTGCGCGATAGTCCTGGATCGACAGCAGACCGTAGCCGGGAATATCACGCGCGCCGCGCGCCTGCGGATCGCCGGGAAGCACCGCGATGCGGCGCGTGCCCAGATCGACGAACCGCTCGAAGACCTGGCTCTGCAACGCATTGCCGAGCGACAGAACGGCGACCAGCGTGGCGGAGCCGATGATAATGCCCAGCATCGTCAGCAGCGAGCGAAACTTGTTCGCGCGCAGACTGTCGATCGCCATGAGCGCAAGTTCTTTGAACACGGGCGCTTACTCCTGTTCTGTTCTGATCACAGGAACTGCCACAGCTTCCTTCTCGCGCACCGGCAGTTCCAGTTCCTCGGCTGCCAGAGCGACGTGGTAGTACTCCTGCAGAATGTTCTCAGTAATCCGCCCATCGCGCAGCCCGATGACGCGGTCCATCTGCTTGCCAATCTCCGGGTCGTGCGTGACAATCACGATGGTGATGCCCTGCTCGCGGTTCAACTGCCGGAAGAGCGCCATGATCTCCGCGCCGGTGCGCGTATCAAGCGCGCCGGTCGGTTCGTCGGCGAGCACCATCGCCGGATTGCTCACCAACGCGCGGGCAATGGCGACGCGCTGCTTCTGACCGCCGGACAGTTCATTCGGGCGGTTGTGCAGTTTCGCGCCCAACCCCACCGCTTCCAGCGCCTGACGGGCGCGCTCTTCACGCTCACGCGCACTAATGCGTCCGTAGATGAGCGGCAGTTCCACATTCTTCAAGGCTGTCAGCCGTGGCAGCAGGTTGAAGTTCTGAAAGACGAACCCCAGTTTCTGGTTGCGCACCCGCGCCTGCTGCGCGCGATCCAGTTTACTCACATCCTGCCCGTCGAGCCAGTAGGAACCCGAGGTCGGCACATCGAGCAGTCCCAGGATCGTCATCAACGTGCTTTTGCCGCTGCCCGATGGACCCATAATGGCGACCATCTCGCCGCGATGAATTTCGAGCGATACGTCGTCGAGGGCGAGGAAGCGATTGCCGCCGGTGACAAATTCCTTCGTCACATGCTCGACGCGCACCACCGGTTCGGTCACATAGTCGAAGGCTTCAGTGGGAGTGATATATTCGGTTTCAGGATGCATGGCTATGTATCTCCTCTCTCCTCCCGCAGAAGCCAAACCTGCGGGAGGTCACGGTGGTGTACGATGTTATCGGGCGCCAGGCAGCAGCACCTGCTGCCCTTCCTGCAATCCGCTCACAATTTCGACCCGGTCGCCAGCGCGGATGCCAACCTCGACCGGCTGCGCCACCAGGGTGGTGCGCCCGTTGTTGGTGACAATCACATCCACGACCGTCACGCCATTCTCTTCACGGATCGCCTGAACCGGAACACTGAGCGCGTTGTCGCGCTTCGCCGTGATAATCGTGGCGCTTGCCGTCATGCCGGAGCGCACTTGACGCTCGCCAGGGGTCACTTCGAGTTCCACCTCATACGCGGTGACGTTGCGTTCGTTGGTCGCCTGCGGCGCGATACGCTGCACCACGCCGGTCAGCGGCGGCGGACCGAGGGCATCGATCAGGACTTCGACCTCCTGACCGGGCGCAACACGCGCCACATCCACTTCATCGACGGTCACAGTGACGTTGAACCGGCTTACGTCGATCAGCGTCAGCACAGGGTTCTGACCAGCCTGCTCGCCAGGCGCCACAGTGACGCGCGCCACCACGCCGGTGAACGGCGCTTTCAGGGTGGCATCGTCGAGCCGGATCTGCGCCAGGTCGAGTTGCGCCTGCGCCTGCGCCACCCGCGCCTGTGCACGTGCGAGGTCGGTCGCGCGCGGATCGGCGGTCAGGCGCGCGAGGTTGGCTTCGGCGGCGGTAAGGTTTGCCTGCTGCGCTGCAAGTGCGCCCTGGCGCTGCTCACCGAGCAAACGGGCAAGATCGGCTTCCGCCTGTGCCAGCGCCGCGCGCGCGGCAGCGATCCGGTCCGGGTTAGGGTTGAGCAAGGCGTCGAGGTTCGCCTGCGCGGTTGCAACGCGCGCTTCGGCTTCCGCCAAACCGGTGATCTCGTTCTGGCGCGCCGTCTCATAGGCAATGCGCGCCTGGTTGAGCGCCAATTCCGCATCCTGCATGGCGCGCTCCGCCTGAGCAAACGCATCGGCATAGGCGCGTTTTCCCGCATCGGTAAGCGGCGCACCGGTCAGCGGGTCCTTACCGTCCGCCTCGACGCGCGCCAGATTGTCGCGCGCAGCGGCGAATGCGGTCTGGGCATCGCGCAGACGATTGGCGCGCTCGGACACCTGGCGTTCGGCGTCGAGTTTGGCGGCGGAGAGCGCGCTGCGCTGCCGCTCCAGCGCCGACTGCGCTTCGGTGAGCGACGCGCGCGCAGCGGTCAATTGATCGTTGTTTGGCGCGCCCTGCAACGCATTCAGACGCGCGCGCGCCTCTTCGATACGAGCGCGCGCAGCGGCGATGTCGGCGCTCGTCACACTGCCAGCGGTCTGCGTCAACGCGCCGCGCGCGGCTTCGACCTGTGCACGCGCCTGAGCGATTTCTTCTGGCGTTGCGCCTTCTCGCAACTGTTGCAAATCAGCTTCCGCCTGCGCCAGCGCCACGCGCGCCGACGCGACCTGCGCCTCGGCTTCGCGGCTGTCGAGACGGATCAGCGGCGCGCCAGCCTGCACTAGATTGCCTTCGGCGACCAGGATTTCGGCGACGCGACCGGGGATGGCGAAGCCGAGCGCCGCTTCCTGGCGCGGCTCGATGCGACCGGTGGCGCTGATGCCGGCAATGAGCGTCTCACGGGTGACAGACACCGGCGTGCCGCCCTGAAGCGGATCGGCGCCGCCGCCTGCCAGACGCGGCACAACCAGGGTGGCAATCACGGCAATAATCAACACTGCGGCGATGATCACCGGCAGTGATGGACGCGGAACTCGTAAGCCAGGTTTCGCCTGCGGAACAGAAGTCACGGGTCTCTTCTCCTTTTTGAACAACATTCAATCATGCCCTTCTGCAAGAACCGCAGAAAGGACTTCAGAAAACGGCGGTATTCGATCTAACGGGCGGCAGTGCCGTAGAGGAACAGATCCACCAGCGTCTCAGCAGAGAAATGATCGGTCGAGATCGCCTGATACATATCGCTGCGCTCAGATACAACCGGCGCTGTCTGGCGCTGGAACCCCTCCATCAAGCCAAGGAACAGCATCGCCAGATCACCGGCGTCGTGTCCTTGCAGTTCGCCGCTGGCAAGCCCCTGTTGCATCACATCGCGCAATGGGTCGACCATGTAGCGTTTGAACGCCTCAGCCAGGCGACGCTGACGTTCCGGACTCAGATGTTCACGCGCCTGATGCCGCATCATGCGCGTATCGCTGTTCGGCTCGTGGAGCAACACCTGCGCCAACCCAATGAGACAACCGCGCGTATCAGGCTGATCGGCGATGGCGCGCCGCATCGTTGCGTACATTTCTGCCAGCATATGGATCGCAACCAGCACAAACAACTCTTCCTTATCGGAAAAGTGGTAGTACAGCGTCGGCTTGGTTACATCGGCGGCCTGCACAATGTCGTTGATCGACACTGCGCTGTAGCCGCGCTGCATGAACAGGCGCGTCGCCGTCATCAAAATGCGTGCTGCCGTCGGACCGTATGCTGGTTCATTGATACTATCTTGCATGGATCGTTGATTGCGCTCTTCAAAGTGAATACGGTGTGCGCACTCCTTTCCGCCTCTATTCTACCACTCTACCGAACGGTCAGGAATAGTCTACCATAGTCGCACAGGTTTTGTCAATAGTCTGCAATGGATTAATTGCAGGCGCTGTGCGACGGCAGGGCGCACGGTCGGAAAGCAGGCGCAGGCGTGTGCGAGCGTGGAAGTAATGGTTTTTGAGAAATTAATCCGGTATCGCCACGTCCAGCCCGCGCAGGCGGGCTTCGCTTCCCATAGCTCGCGACTTTAGTCGCCGGGCCACAAGGCGGATAGCGGAATAATTATTCAAAGTCCATTAAGGGCAACCGTCCTATCAGGTGTACAATGACCGGAGAACGTCTATGTACGGCGCTCAACCAGCGCGCCCATTAAAGAGGCTTTCCTGCCGAAGCGTTTATGGAGCAGAGGGGGAGGTTTTCTGGCTGAAGCGCTTGTGGAGAGACGATCTCTTCCAGCATGTCCTGAACCAGGTTGACCTCAAAGGAGCGACATGTTTCTGGAAGTTGCGGGCTGGCAATGCATGTGGATGAATTCTCTGCGCCATGTGGTAGAGCACACGACTCACGGCGTCGGAAGCGTCACCTGATATTCGATACGCTCTGGCGACGCAACTCGACGCGAAGCGTCCAGAATCTCGATGGACACCAGATTACCAGCCATATCGTAATCAAGAATCACGCCAGGCTTGTCCTCGTCGCTCTCCGCAACCAGCGTGTCAGCAAAGATGACAGTCAGCGTATCGGTTTCGCGATCATAGATGACCTTCATTCCTTCCCCCAATACTTCGCAACCTTGCTTGTACGATAAACTGTGACGACTACAGGCGGGATAACATCAACGTCGACAAAAACACGGACAAGGTAGAGTTTGGGCGGATCACCAATCTGAAAGCGTGACTGATAGACTGCGCGACCTTCCCGCACGATTTCAACCTGTTCAGGGGCTGCCAGAACGCTGGTGATCTCGCTCTCGCTGATCTGGCGACGACTCATTTCATTTCGAGCGTGCTCAGATATGCGATAGTGGGCGATGGGCTGCGCGTTTGTCATTGTTCATGTGTTGGCACGCCTGTCTCGCATGATGTGAAGTATACACCATCTCTGTTCTGAGGCGAAGGTCATCCCCAGCATGAGGCGTTGATCGGTAATCATCACTGCGGCTTGGGAAGTCGTGCAGTGGCCGCGAACGGTCGCTCAGCCAGCATGAGGCGTTGATCGGTAATCATCACTGCGGCAACTGGTCTGGCACAGCGATACGTTGCGACTGCGACAACGGAAAGAGGGCGTCGAGACGCGAACCATCGCATCTCAAACACCCTCCCCAACATTGGTTCCAACCCCTAACCCTGATCGCTCTGCGGAATGAGCACGTCCCACCAGACGCGCCCGGTGCGCTTCTGCATGAGATCGACGTGGATGTGCTTCAGTTCGGTGTATGCCATCAAGCCGTAGATGCCGTGCTCGCGCCCGATGCCGCTTTGCTTGTAGCCGCCAAACGGCGCACGCGGCAGAATGATGTGATGGTCATTGATCCAGACCGTGCCGGTGCGGATGCGCTTGGCGACCTCAATCGCGCCCTGGATGTCGCGCGACCAGATAGCGGCGCCCAGCCCGTAGCGGCTGGCGTTCGCCAGTTCGATCGCTTCCGTCACCGTGCGGTAGGGAATGACCGACAGCACCGGACCGAAGATCTCCTCCTGCGCCAGGCGCGTGCCATTCTGCACTCCGGTAAAAATCGTCGGTTCGATGAACGGACCACGCTCGAAGCCGGGGACGCGCGCGCGTTTGCCGCCGGTCACCAGGCGGGCGCCTTCGTGCTTGCCGACGTCAATGTACTCCTCAACAACCCGGCACTGCGCTTCGGAAACGAGCGGACCCAGGTCGGTTTCCAGATCGAGCGGATTGCCGATCCGCAGCGAGCGGGCGCGGGTCACCAGACGCTCAATGAACTCGTCGTGCAGGCTTTCCGGCGCCAGACAGCGGGTTCCTGCCTCGCAACTCTGCCCGCCGTTGAAGAAGACCCCAAACAGCACGCCATCGGTGGCAAGTTCGAGATCGGCGTCGGGCATCACCAGGCTCGGCGACTTGCCGCCGAGTTCGAGGGTCAGACGCTTGATCGTGTCGCTCGCCAGCCGCATGATGTGCCGCCCGGTTTCGGTCGATCCGGTGAACGAGACCTTGTCCACGCCGGGATGCCGTGCCAGTGCATCGCCGACTTCCGCTCCCGGACCGGTCACGACATTTAGCACGCCGCGCGGCAGCAACCCTGCCTCGTGGATCAACCGCGTCAGCATCAGCGCCGTCAGCGGCGTGTAGGACGCCGGTTTGAGCACCACGGTATTCCCCGCCGCCAGCGCTGGCGCGATCTTCCAGATCGTCATCAGCAGCGGATAGTTCCACGGCACAATTTGCCCGCACACGCCGATCGGCTCGCGCCAGACAAAGTTCCAGCTTACCGAGGGAATATCCGTCCAGGGCAGCGCCTCATACGGGTGGATCGTCGCCAGTTCGGCGAACACGCGCAGGTGCTCGACCGACCAGGGAATATCGACGAAGGTGGTTTTGCGCAGCGGTGCGCCAAGGTTGCGCGACTCTAGTTCGGCGAATTCGGCAGTGTGCTCTTCGATCAGATCAGCAATCGCATTGAGAATGCGGGCGCGTTCGTGGCCAGGGGTGTGGGGCCAGGGGCCGCGATCGAACGCTTCGCGCGCCGCCGCCACCGCACGATCAACGTCGGCTGCCGAGCCGCGCGCAACATACGCCATGGTCCGACCGAGAGCCGGTTCGTTGACCGGCATCAGACCGCCTTCGGCATCGCTCCAGTTGCCGTCGATATACAACCCATAACATGGGATATCGTCGTTGGTATGGTCGTCCATGACCGTCCTCCTCGAAGTATGTACACTTCATGCCGCCTTGCGTCATCATACCATGACATGGTACAGTGCGGCAATCATGGAATGGAGCGAAGGCGACGATCATCTCTGCGATGGAACGTCCAGGGTGCATCCACAGGCCAGGGACAGCGTCACCGGCGCCTGAAGGGGCGCGGGGGGATGAGCGGGACGAAAGTGGAGGATTGCGCCGCTGCGCGGATCGACAACCACAACGTTGAGCACGACGTGTTCCAGGTAGAACGGCGCACTGTCAGGCCCCAGGTCTTTGTCTTCATAGCCAGGACAGAGGATTTCGACCACTGCAACGGGAACCACGTCCAGCGCCTCGTCGCTGTCCGGCGGCTCCTCACAAAAGATGGCGAGGTCCGGTCGCTTGATCGACCGTTCGGGGTCGGGGAAACGGATGAGCACATCAGCAAGCGTGAAACAGGCGCAACCGGTCGCATCGCGCTGCGACGGGCGAACCGAGCGCTCGATCCGTTGCAGCGCTTTTCGATGCCGGCTCGACGGCGAGGCTTCCCAGCGGGTTCGCCCACGCACATATTCCAGCCGCACCGGTGCGCCGCTGGCGTCAGTTTGCAGGATCAGTTCCTCAGGTTGAGGCTGCCATAACTGCTCTCCAGGCGCCACCTCTCTTCTGATACAATATCGGACAGCAGCATCTCCGCCAGCCACGGCGCGCTCAAACCCGCACCGTGGCGTCGTCTCGCGCAGTTGGGTTAAAACGAAAGGATGGCTCTATGCACGCGCAAGTGATGGCGCCGCGGGGATGGCTGGCGGTGCTGGCTTCCCTCATCCTGGCATCGTGCGGGTTGCTCGCGCCGCCGCCGCCAACCCCAACGCCCGAGCCGCGCGTGTTGCGCGTGTATACTGTGCGCGACCCGGCCATCGAGGGGGTGATCGAGATCGTCAGCCGCGAGTTTCGCCGTCGCTATCCCGAAGTACAGATCGAACTCATCGACGGGAGCGGCGACTACAGCGAGTTGCAAGGCAGCGCCGCCGCAGGCAACGTTCCCGATGTGGTCTGGTTGATCGACATGCAGGCCGAGTCGCTGGTCGAGGCCAATCTCATTATCGATCTGGAAGAATTTGCCAGAGGCGACAGCAGCATCAACCTGGCTGACGTGCACCCCATGGCGCTGGAACTTGGACGATCCCGCAATCGCCCTGGTCTGTACATGATTCCGGTATCGCTCGAAACCATTCAGATGTACTACAACCGTTCGCTGTGGGAACGATCCGGCGCGCCGCTGCCGAGCGACGCCTGGACGTGGGACGATCTGATTGCTGCATGCAAGCGGCTGCAAGAAGCTTCTCCAGGGGTTGACTGCCTGAGTTTCACGAATGCCAGCCTGAACGGGTACGCCTGGTGGGTCTACTGGCTGCCGTGGGTGCGCGGCGCCGGCGGCGATGCGCTCAGCGCCGATGACGCCCAATCGACGTTGAGTTCACCCGAATCGCTCAAAGGGTTGCAGGAATACGTCGAGCTCTGGCTCACACACAAGATTGCTGCACAATCCGCTTCGGGCAGCGGCGATTGCTTCGTGGAACAGAAGTGCGCGGCGTTCTTCTCGTTTGCCGGCGTTGCACAGCGGTATCGCGATCAGATCGGCGACCGCTTCGCCTGGGATGTGCAACTGGTCCCGCAGCACCCGGCAGGACGATTCACCGGCATCGGGACGTATGGTTTCGCCGTCACGCGCGCCTCGCGCGACCCGCACCTGGCATGGGATTTTGTGAAGCTCTTCATCGCCCCGGAAACGCAACGCGCACTCGCCACGGCATATCTGGGCACGCCAGCGCTTCTGTCACTGAGTGACGATCCGGTGCTCACGCAACTGCCCCCGCCACCCGCAAACATGCGCGCGTTCATTGTTGGACGTGAGGCAGGCATTGCGCCGCCACGCTATCCGGTGGCCTGCGGCAGCGTCTACCAGGGACCGGTGGCATCCGCTATCGACGATGCGCTCGACGCCGCAGTGCGCGGGGTGGTGTCGGTCGAAGGCGCGTTTGCCATTGCAGACCGCAAGATACAGACATGCCTGGATGCGAATCGATAGGTGTGAGAACCGAGAACTGAGAACTGAGAACTGAGAACCGAGAACCGAGAACCGAGAACTGATACTAACTTGCGGTCAGTCCGCCCGGCAGCGGAAGCCGTGGGCTACGGGAAGCCGACCTACCCGGCGGCGGAAGCCGCGCGCTACAGTTGTGCAAAGCCCGCCTGCGCGGGCTGGAGCGGACGCTGCCCCGCAGGAGTAGCGCCGGCTGGAGCGGATGCCACCCCGCAGGAGTAGTGCGGGCTTCAGCCCGCAGCGCCCGGCATCCTGCTGCGCGCCCCGGCAGGCGTGTCGTGGACGCAGACAGCGCCCCGGCAGCGGCAGCCCCGGCAGGGCTTGCACTTGCGGTGAGCGCCGTCGAACCGCGTGCGGTGAGCATGGTCGAACTGCGTCCTCAGCGAGGGCTTCAGCCCGCAGCGAGACGGCAGTTTCTGACTGCACCCGACAATCACCTTCGTCTCGAAGCCTCGCCTGGCGTCTGATATAATGGTAGGGAGTGGCATTGCTCGTTTGCGCCCTGTTTTTGTATTGTGATCTCCAAGGGAGCCTGTAGTATGTCCGCAATTGCACAGACCCGCCTTTCAAACGCAACGCAGCTCAGAGCCGGCGGCGCAGCAGTGCTGGCGGCGGTTGTGGCAAATGTCGTCACTCGCCTGCTCCTTGGCGCAGTTGTGCCGCTGTCGCCGGATTTTATGCCATTCACGCCTGGACCGATCATCGCCTTTACGCTCCTCTTCACCTTGATCGGCGTCGGTGTGCTGGCAGTGGTCAATCGCGTCGCTGCCAACCCGCTCCGAACCTACAATACCATCGGCGTCATTGCGTTCTTCGTGTCGCTGATCCCCAATCTGGCGGGCGCCGCCAATCCGTCGGCGATGCCGATGGGAGGGAGTGGAACGGATTACCTGATCCTGATCATTTTCCACATCGTGGCGGCGGTTGCGTTCCTTGGCGTTCTGAACGTCGTGGCGCGCAGAACGTAGCCACGTGGGATGGTGCATGATCCGCCGTCTGCTTCTTCTCACCGGCGCTTCGCTCGCTGCATCCTCTATCTACATTCCCGGCTTCACCACTATTCCTCTGGCTGATGATTGGGCAGTGATTCAGCGCAACCTGGATCTGTCGCTCCACGACCTGCCGCAGTTACTCACCACTACGCACGGCGGCTGGTATCGTCCGGTGTTCGACCTCTTCATCAGTGTGTGCGCCAGACTCTTCGGCTTCGAGGCGCTTGGGTATCACGTCGTCGCCTTTGTGCTCTACCTCGCCGTTACCGTGCTGGTTGCCAATATTCTCGTCGTACTGACGCGACGTAGCGCCGCTGGCGCGCTGGCTGCCATACTCTTCGGCGTCCATGGGGCGCATGCCGAGCCGGTGCTGTGGGTCTCGGCGTCGAACGAACTGCTGGCAGGGGTGTTCGTTCTTCTCGGTCTGCGAAGTTACCTGGCATTCCGCAATTCCTCGTCGCCGGGCAGGTATTACGCGCTGACCATCGTGTGCTACGTGCTCGCCATTGGCGCGAAAGAAACCGCCATCTTCCTGCCGGTCGCGCTCGCGGTTTACGATCTGCTCGACGCTCACGCAGAAACGTGGCGAGAACGTCTCCGCCGCCTTACCCCGGTCGCGCCGCTGCTGGCGATCCAGGGCGTGTTTGTCGCCTTTCGCTTCTGGACCGGCTCGCCCTACCCGTTTGAGATCGACCCCTTCCGCATTGCCGTCAACCTGGCGTATTACCTGGCAGTCGGGCTATTCGCCCTGCCGGACAACTACGGCTATGCGACATCGCTGCCGTTGTGGCGAGAGCAGCCGGCGCTGCCGCTGATCGCGATGACGGTCGCAATGGGCGCGACGGGCATCCTGGGATGGCTGGTCTGGCAGGTTCGCGGGCGCATTCCCCGCCATCAGGTGCGCATCCTGTTGTTTGCGGCAGCGTGGAGCGTCATCGCGCTGTACCCCGTCATCCTGACGGCTACCGGTCGCACGGCATTCATGGCGACGATCGGAATTGCCTGGCTGGTCGCCGCAGGATGGGGCGCGATCTGGCACACCGCAGAGGCGCGGCGGCCGTTATGTGTTGCAGCGCTGATCCTGCTGATCGGGGCGAATGCAGGCGTCGCCTCGTATCGCGCATACTGGTGGCGCCAGGCGGGCGACGAAATGGAACGCGCTATCGCCTGGATGGACGGCGCGCTGGCGGATATTCCTGCGGGCGCAACCGTATGCGTCACCGGCTTACCGGATCATCTGCATCACGCCTATGTGTTCCGCAATGCGTTTCCCATGCTCGGTCAGGTGCGCTTTCCCGATTATGTCGTGCATGCGTTTCTCGAAGATGCGCCAACTGACAGGCATTGTGACGGCGCGTATGTCATTCACTATGCAGACGCGATGCATCCCACAATCATCTGGCTCGTATTCAGGCCGATTACAAGAAGGCGCGCAGCACCGTCTGCTGCGTGCTGTTGCTAGATGTCACCCTCTCGGAGATACCGGTATCCCTTCTCGCTGATTTCCCATACTCCTCGTGGGCTGTCACTACGTAGGAGTCCCTCCTTAACCAACGAGTTGCGCGCCCACTGGGCGGAGTTGCTCCAACGTGGCTTGTCTGGATAAGAGGCGAGAGGCTCGTAGTCTACGTCTCGTAGCACGGGCTTCATTTTCTGAAGAACACGGTTGAGAACCTGGGGCATCGGTGCTGATCCGCCAAGTTCCTGCAACGTTTCGAGGATCGGTCGATAGTAGGCCTCTTCGCGGGTACGCAACCCGCGGCGTAGACGTCCCAGGTTGCGACGCTCAGCATGGGTTTCTGTGTCTTCTTCGTCTTTCTCGCGGATGAAGAGTCTTTCCCATTCGCGTCGAAGAGCGTCTGTTCTGTCGCGGAAAGCAGTGACTTCTGCGACACGTTCAAGCGCCTCTTTCGCCTTACCATAATCGCCAGACTCAAAGGCGCGGGCGCCAAGTCGGTTCATGAACTCGATTTCAGCCTCGATCTCTTCGAGAAGTATCTCAAAGGCAGCAATGACGCCGGTCGGGTTGTTCTCGATCATCGACGACTCCTTGATATTGAGATGCCCAAACGTGGGTGTCAGCCACCCGCTGAGCACCGCGAAGCGGATCGTCTGCATGCCGTGTTGGGCGCAGCCCCGGCCTTGCGGCAGCGCTAGGCGGCAGCGCTAGAATGTCCAAATGAACTCAGAGTCAGTCCCCACATCCGGCATCGCCCGGTCTCGCCTGCGCAGCCGGGCGTCGCTGCCCAGAGCCTGCGCCGTCACGCGCCAGGCAGCCCGGCGCATAAAGGGAAAAGGTATCGGGATGCCGGTTTTGTCATGACTCCTCGCTTGCTTTTTTCGGGTCGAAGCGCGTAAAGGGAAAAAGTATCGGGATGCCGGTTTTTCCGCTCCCGTAGCGCCGTCACTTTGGGCGCCCACGCGGCGGAATGCCGAGGCGCCGCCGCCAGTTCCCAACGGTGCTGACCGAGACGTTGAGCGCATTGGCGATCCGGGTCAGCGGCAGCCGTTCCTCGAGATACAACCGGCGGAAGAGCGCCTCGTCGAACGGCCTGGCGGCGAAGCGCCCGCTGCGCAACGCTACGCCGCACTGCCGCAGACGCCGCGCAATGGTGACCGGGTTGCAGTGATATTGACGCGCCAGCGTGATGGTGGTGGCGCCCGCCTCGTACATGGCGCGGAGACGGTCGCACGGCAGGGAAAGACGACGCGGCATGGCAACTCCACACGTTTTCGTGTAAATCCAGGGGAAAAGAAGGGCGCTTCGATTGCGCCCTTCATGTTGATTTATTCTAACACGAAAACGTGTAGATGTCAAGCGCCGCTGACGCCTGCCGTATCGGCATCGACGCGCTCAGTCGTCGCTTCGCCATCGTGCTGCGCGCCATCGCCATCGGCGGAGGTTTCGGATGTTTGCGGCAAATACGGGAAACCGGCGCGTTCTGCGACCATGCTCAACGTTTTCTGGGTCGAGCGATGCGGCGTATGCAGACCGGTTTCCCACTCACTGATTGTCTGCTGCCGCACTTCCAGCAGGTCGGCCAGCTCGCGTTGAGTCATATCCATATGTTCGCGCAACGCACGGATCATTTCAGGCTTCCAGGTATACGTCGCCCGGCGGCGGCGCTTGTTTCGTTCATTGCTCATATGCTTTCTCCCCTCTGCATCACACTGCTGCCAAATAACGTCTCTGTATCAGTATTGTAACACGCCAACGGATTGTTTAAAAAGGCGCAAAAGCAGGATTTGCGGTCATTAGCGCCGCTTGTCGTATGGCACACGTGGCGGTACAATATGCAGATAGGACACCTGACACGACGAGGGATGGCGTTGATCAGTTACGAAGAACTTGCAGCGGGACTGGAAGAAGCCTGGCTGATTGCCGGACTGCACGAGCATGCCGTCGTTGAGAGCATTCAGCCGGAGACGCTGGATCGCACCTACCGCGCCGAACTCTTCCCTGAGCATCCCGAACCGATTGGCGAAGGATGGTCGCCGCCATGGGTCGAACTCAACCTGGTCTGGACAGCGGCGCACCAGTTGCATTCGGAAGGGCGCGACATCGCTCCCGGTCCGCTCGAACTGGCATGGACCTACACCGTTGATATCCGGTCGTTTGATCGCAGTGACGCCGAGTTGATACGCGCCTTCAATGGCGCCGTGCGCGCGGCGCTGCGGCGGGTGGCGCCAGACCTTCCCCCGCCGGCGGATTATATTGCGGTCGAGATACGTCGCGGGTACCGCATCGATGAGAAGCCATTGCCGGTATACGTCCAGATTGTCGGCACGAATGTCACCGATCTGAGCGATCTGTGGGAGCAGCGGAGTTCGGAGGCGCTGCGCGACGTGCTGCGCGATGAGTTGCTGATCGTGGCGACGCTGCTGCATAGCCTGGGGGAGACGTTCACGCCTGGCGGCATTGGCGGGTATCGTTCGGTGGATACAGCGTAACCGTATTCGATGTCACAACGTGGTATAATAACGGTACGACAATAGAACCATACACGGAAACGACGTGTATGAGGAGGGTGCCGGTCGCAGGTGCGGCAGAAGAGGCTGCCGAGCCTGTGTTGTTGTTGGCGAGAAAGGAGCGGCGAAGATGCCACCGACGACAGTCTTCGCAGCACAACGAGAGCGACTCGAAGCGGAGCGCGATGCGTTGCTCGCCGAGATCGCCGCGCTAGAGCGTGAACGCGCCAACCGCGAGGAGAGCGCGGGTATCGGAAACGTGGTTGCTGAAGAAATGATGGAAACGCTGGTGCGCGAACGTGATCTTGCCCTGCGCAGCAATGCGCGCGATCTTCTGGAGCAGGTCAATGCAGCGCTGCGCCGCATGGATGAAGGAACGTATGGAATCTGCGCCGATTGCGGCGAACCTATCCCGCTCGAGCGCCTGGAGGCGCTGCCGTATGCCACGCTGTGCGTCCGTTGCCAGGCGGCGCGCGAGCGCTCCCGGCGATGGTAGTGTGCGTCTCACATGGGCGCTCGCAAGCAGCCCCTTGCGGCTTCTCAGCGCCACGAGGGGCTGTCTGTTCATGGCGAGAGGTGAGAGGTGAGAGGCGAGAGGTGAGAGGTGAGAGGCGAGAGGCGAGAGGTGAGAGGCGAGAGGCGAGAGGTGAGAGGTGAGAGGCGAGAGGTGAGAGGTGAGAGGCGAGAGGTGAGAGGTGAGAGGCGAGAGGTGAGAGGTGAGAGGCGAGAGGTGAAAGGGTTGAGAGGTTGCGGTAGAGACAGTGCGTTGCGACGTCTCACGGGGTTGAACGGCACATGCTGAATGCGGGCGGGTGGCCGGGCGTAAGACTGATCAAGGGTGACAGAGAACAGGTTACCAGTTAAGTCGAGCGATCTAACCCCTAACCCGTGCACAGAAAGTGAAAGATCGCATTGACCAATACACGCCGGACAATCTGGCATGAGCTGCAGCGGTACTGGTTGCGTCCCGCTATGATTGCAGCAACCATTCTCGCCGTCGATCAGGCGACCAAGGCGTGGGTGCTCAGCACCCTGGGCACGGTTGAAGGAACCTCTCGACCATTGATCGATGACTGGCTGAGTCTGACGTTGATCCACAATACTGGCATCGCGTTCGGGATGTTCGATGTTGGCTTCTCACACTTTTTCACGGTCACATCGATCATCATCAGCCTGGGCGCCATGTATTTTTACCGCTATCATCTGCCCGGACCACATCTCCTCTCCCAGACATGCCTCGGTCTGATCGTCGGCGGCGCAGTGGGGAACATTATTGATCGGGTGCGCTTCGGCTACGTCATCGATTTTGTTCATGTGCACTGGTTCCCCGGCATCTTCAATGTCGCCGACAGTGCGATCACCATTGGCGTGGCAGCTCTGGCGCTCTTCCTGCTGTTGACCGGTGACGGGGATCGACGCCGCACCGCATCAGATGATGCGCTTTTGAGCGATCTCCTCAACCAGGATCCGCGCGGACCCGGTTCGTAGGAGGTGGAGCGCATCCGCACTGGCAAGGCTGAACGAATGAGGGGGAGAGTGTGGTCGGTTTGGGTTCGGGTGAGGGTGTTGTGAGTGCTGAACTGCTGCAACTGGTGGTCGAGGCTGTCGATGAAGGCGATCGCCTGGACAGGTATATCGCCGGGAAAGCGCCTGATCTCTCGCGCACCTATGCTCGCCATCTCATCGAAAACGCGCGCGTGCTTCTGAACAATCGCCAGGCGCGCCCCAGTTCACCGGTGCGCGCTGGCGACATCGTGACGGTGCATCTGCCCGAACCGCAACCGGTTGGACTTATCGCTGAAACAATCCCGCTCCAGATCATCTATGAGGACGACGATGTCGTTGTGATCGACAAGCCGGCGGGTATGGTCGTCCATCCCGCCCCTGGTCATGATCACGGCACTCTGGTGAATGCGTTGATTGCGCGCTACCCCGAAATGGCGATCAGCGGCGATCTGCGCCCTGGCATTGTGCATCGCCTGGACCGCGATACGTCGGGGTTGCTGGTGGCGGCGCGCAACGACCGCGCGCTGCGGGCGTTGCAGGCGCAACAACAGGCGCGCCGCATGCTGAAAATCTATCTGGTCGTCGTCGAAGGACGGATGAACGATGCAGAAGGTGTGATCGATGCGCCTGTCGCGCGTCACCCGACCGACCGCGTGCGTATGGCGGTGATTGCCGGCGGGAGACCGGCGCGCACCCATTGGCGCGTCCTCGAAGCATTGGGGGAGTATACGCTGATCGAGGCGCGCCTGGAGACTGGACGCACCCATCAGATCCGGGTGCATTTTGCATCACGTAACCGACCGGTGCTCGCCGATCCGCTCTATGGTCCGAAGCGTCCCCGGGCAACCTTCGGGTTGACACGGCAGTTTCTCCATGCGCATCGCCTGGGATTCGCGCTGCCATCGAGCGGCGCGTGGGTCGAGTTTACCTCGCCGCTGCCCGCCGACCTGGAAGCGGCGCTTGCCCGGTTGCGCCAGCGCACCGCTGCGTCGGTCCGACGATCATGAAAACGTTCGGTTCGGTTTACAGAGCATAACCATTGTTGAGGTCCGGTCACGTTATGACGATAATCGTCACCCTGTCTGTTCAGGATGCTCTGCAAACGAGTATGACTCGCAGGTGAAGTTTCAACAGTCTGACGAAGAAGCGGTTGGAATGTCCATACGGTTTCGCAGAGGTTGTAACCATTCGAAGAGGAGGAGCCATGAGACCGAAAATCTCGATCATCGGCGCGGGGTTTGTTGGTTCAACCGCCGCTCACTGGATCGCATCCAAAGAACTGGGTGACGTGGTGCTGGTCGATATCATCGAGGGCGTGCCGCAGGGAAAAGGGCTTGACCTGTTGCAGGCGGGACCCATTGAAGGGTTTGATGTGACGATTACGGGCACGAATGACTACGCTGCAACCGCCAACTCCGACATCATCGTCGTGACATCGGGCGCGCCGCGAAAACCCGGCATGAGCCGCGAGGACCTGATCCGCGTCAATGCCGACATCACCCGCGACTGCATCTCCAAGGCGGCGCCGCTCTCGCCCAATGCGGTGATCATTATGGTGAACAATCCGCTCGACACGATGACATACCTGGCGAAGCAGGTGAGCGGCTTCCCCAAGAACCGCGTCATAGGGCAGGCGGGCGTGCTCGACACCGCGCGCTACCGCACCTTCATCGCCATGGAAGCCGGGGTGTCGGTCGAGGATATTCAAGCGATGCTGATGGGCGGGCACGGCGACGAGATGGTGCCGCTGCCGCGCTTCACCACCATCAGCGGCATTCCGGTGACCGAGTTCATCAGCCAGGAACGGCTCAACGCGATTATTGAACGCACACGCAAAGGCGGCGGCGAAATCGTCAATCTGCTGAAGACCGGCAGCGCCTACTACGCGCCAAGCGCCGCCACCGTTCAGATGGTCGAGGCGATCCTGCGCGATAAGAAGCGGGTGCTGCCCTGCGCCTGCTATCTTGAAGGAGAGTATGGACTGAACGATATCTACTTCGGCGTGCCGTGCATCCTCGGCGCCGGCGGCGTCGAACGGGTGCTGGAACTGCCGTTGAACGACGAGGAGATGGCGCTGGTGAAGAAGAGCGCCGAGGCAGTCGGTTCGTCGATCGCAGTGCTCAAACAGATGTAGGTCTGGTAAAGTAATGCTCGCCTTCTCTGAGATCGTGTCATACGGCACGATCTCGGAGTAACATACCATACTATGGACGCAGCGGAGCACATCCCGCTTTCATCGAAGATTTCTCTGCAACGCCAGATGCTCGGCGGCGACCGCTTTTATAATCTGTCGCGCTGGGGCGTGATCCTCTTACTCATTGGGATTGTTCAACTGCTCTCCGGCGAATCGCTCTGGTCCCCTGCAAACGCCCAGAGTCCAATGATCATCGTCATGTGGGGGTATGCGATCTTCGCGGCGCTGGCGACGATCCTGGTGTTTATTCCGCAGGCGGTGACGTTCCTGCGGTTCAGTTTTGCGGTCGATATCCTGACGCTGCTGCTCCTGACGCTGTTCAATCCGGATCCGCGTGAGGTGCTGTATCCTCTCTTTCTGCTGCCGCTGGTCAACGCGGCATTCCGCCTGAACTCGTCGGCAAGTCTGCTTACCGGACTGATCACTGCGTTTGTGTACGTCGGCGCTTACCTGGTCGCGCGGATCGGTCCGGGCAATGGCACGATCCCGACCGATCCGCTTGGGTATGTCGGGCTGGCATTGCGTGCGCTGGCGCTGGTGTTCATTCCCTGGATCACCGGCGGCCTGGCGGAGCGCTGGAGCGCCAGCAACCGGTTGAGTGTGGCGCTGGCGGAAGAAAAGGCGGCGCAGGCGTTGCGTGAGGCGAATGCCTATCGCGATCAGACGCGCGCGCTCTACGAGGCGGCGTACACGCTGGCAACAACCAACGATTATCAGAATGTGCTCGAAGTGGCGCTGACCGAAAGTCAGAAACTGGCGCCGTATACCTCCGGCATGGTGCTCCTCGCCACCGGACAACCCAATCAACTGTTTGTCGCTGCATCGCGCGGGCTGGACGCCGACGACCGGGAACGCACGGTGACCGTTGCGAACGGCGCGATCGGTCGGGCATTACGCGAGTCGAGTCCCGTGGCACTGGATCACATTCAAGATGATCCGGAAATGATGGCGTTCACATCGCTGCGCCGATGCCGCACTGCCTGCCTGCTGCCGTTGTGCTTCGGGTTGTATATCTATGGGGTCATGGTGTTTGCCAGCGACCAGGAGCGCGCCTTTGGCGACGAGGAGGTCGAGAAACTTGCGGCGCTGGCATCCTATGCGCTGGTGGCGCTGCAGAACGCGCAACTGATCTACGACTTGCAGCAGGAACGCTCGAAACTCCTCTCGAAAGAAGAAGAGGTGCGCCATCAATTGGCGCGCGACCTGCACGACGGACCGGCGCAGGCGCTGGCGGCGATCACGATGAACGTCGAGTTCATCAAGCGGTTGCTCGAGCGCGACCCGGCGCGCGTGCTGCCTGAACTCGACAAACTGGGGCAACTCGCCAAGCGCACAACCCACGAAGTGCGCACCATGCTCTTCGAATTGCGCCCGCTGGCGCTCGAAACGCAGGGGCTCGACGTGACGCTGCAACAGTACTTCGAGCGCTTCCGCGACAATCCGACCAAAATCATCCTCGAAGCCGATAAAATCGATGCGCACCTCGATACAAAAGTCGAAGGCACGCTGTTCAACATCATTCAGGAAGCGGTCAACAATGCGCTGAAACACGCCAAAGCGCACCACATCCGGGTGCGCCTGCGCCAGACGCCAACCACGCTCGAAACCATCATCGAAGACGACGGACGCGGTTTCGATGTCGAGAAGGTGCGCGCCAGCTACGATCAGCGCGGTTCATTCGGCTTGCTGAACATCGAGGAACGCGCCTCCCTCATGGGTGGCGTCGCCGAAGTGACGTCCACACCAGGCAAGGGCACCACGTGGAAGGTGATTGTGCCACTCCAATGACGTCTGCAAATCCTTACCTCTCCCCTGCGCGCGTCCGTGCCGCGCTCCGCGCTCTGGATCTGCGCCCTTCCCGAGGTATGGGGCAAAACTTCCTGACCGACGGCGCCGCACTGACGAAGATCGTCAACGCCGCTGAATTGACTGCCGACGATACGGTGATTGAAGTCGGACCCGGTTTGGGCGTGTTGACATGGGAACTGGCACAGCGCGCCCGCACGGTGATTGCCGTCGAACTCGACCGCCGCCTGGCAGAGCGGCTGCGCGCCGAGTTCCGCGCCTTCTCGAACCTGGCGATTATTCAAGGTGATGTGTTGCACCTGCCGCCAGAAATCATGCTGGCAGAACATGCCCCCGACGTGGCCGCCGGCGCCCAACCGTACAAGGTCGTCGCAAATCTCCCCTACGCCATTACATCGGCGGCATTACGCCATTTCCTTAGCGACCCGCTGCGCCCGACGCTGATGGTCGTGCTGGTGCAGCGCGAAGTCGCCGACCGGATCTGCGCGCGCCCTGGCGATCTGAGCGTTCTGGCGCATGCCGTGCAGATCTACGCCGAACCCGAGATCATCGCGCGCATTCCGGCGTCCTGTTTCTTCCCAACACCTGAAGTCGAGTCGACTATCCTGCGGCTGCGCATTCGCCCACAGCCGGCTGTTGCGCCCGAGCAACCGGAAGCGCTGCTGCGCTTGATCAAAGCCGGCTTCCTTCACCCGCGCAAACAGTTGGGAAATGCCCTGCCGGGCGGGATGGCTGCTATGGGAATGAAAACCGATAAACAGCGGATCCTGGAAGCGCTCGCCGCTGCTGGCATCGACCCTGCCCGCCGCGCCGAAACCGTAACCCTCGACGAATGGGGAGCGGTGTACCGGGCGTTGAATGTTCCCTAACCCCTAACCCCTAACCATTCCACAAACGCCCGCAAATCAGGAACTTCGATAAATGGCGCGGGACCATCCGGCGGTAGAGGTTCTCGTTTGCGGTTAACCCACACGACCGGCAACCCCAGGCGAGCGGCAGGCACAACATCGTGGAAGTGGCTCTGCGCAACATGGAGCCAGCGCAATCCGCCGATCCGCTCGCGGGCAGCGATGAAATGACCGGTGTCCGGCTTGTACGAGCCAACCTGCTGTGCTGTGACGATCAGATCGATTGGCGCAGTAAAATGCCGGATCGTCGCCGCCAGCAGGTCATCATCCACATTCGACAGGATGCCCAGACGGTACCCGGCGGCGTGCAGCCGTTCGAGCGCCGGATTCGTGTCGTCGAACGGGGTCCACTGCGGCAGCGTCGCCGCAAAAAACCGAGCGGTATCATCGTCCATGGGCCAGCCAAGCGTTGCGGCTGCACGCTGCGCCGTCTCTGCCAGCACCTGACGATAGGGGCGGTACTCAGCCGCCTCGACCTGCGGCTCGATAGCGTGATAGGCAGTCAGCGCAGCGTCAAGGTCGATGTTCACGCCAGCGCGCTGCGCCGCAGCCGCGAATGCGCTGCGAATGCCGCCGTCCCAGTCGATCAGCGTGCCGTAGCAATCGAATGTGATCACATCATACTCACGGGTCATTGATATGCTCCTGAAGAGAAGTTACTTAACCCGATCCTGCCCCAGCACCACGACAATGTCAACCGTCGGGGCGACGCCCTCAGGCGGACCGCGACGGATCTCGGCGTCGAGCAGCGCCGCCAGGCGGCGGGCAGTGGCGGGTTTGCCGGTGACATCATACACGATGGTGCGGGGAATATCGCTGCGCGGTGCATCGGCAGCGGGCACGACGGTGAATCCTGCCGACTCTAGTTCGCCGCTGACACGCCGCGCCAGCCCGGTGACGCCGGCGCCGTTCAGCACCTGAATGCGCGCATCTTCGGTTTCGACGCCAGGTGTTGCCAGAAAGTCGCGCACCACCTCGCGCACCTCGGCCGGATCCCAGAGAATATCGGACCCGATTTCTCTGAAGTTGGGCGCGGTATCGGGCGCGATGCGGAACTGCCCGATCGTCGCCGGATCAAGCCCGGTTGCAATCCACGCCATCCCCAATAGCATATCGGGGCGCGATAGTGGCAGTGTGGCAGCAAACGCACCGTCGAGCGCCTGACCGAGCGCCGGCATCAGGAATGCTGCACCGATAGGTCCACGGGCGTGAAGTTCGTTGACAACAGCCCGCACGACCTGTTGCTGCCGCTCGGCACGCCCGAAGTCGCTATCAGCGTGGCGAGTGCGGGCGTAGATCAGCGCGCGCGCCCCATCCATCCGCTGCGGACCAGGCTCGAACTCGACGCGCACCGTGCCGAAATCGGGGGTCGGGTAGGCATCATCGACAATCCGGCGCGGCACATCGATGGTGACGCCGCCAAGCGCATCGATGACGCGCGCAAAACCGTCGAAATTGATCTGCGCCGTGTAGTGAATCGGAAGATCGAGAAATTGCTCAACAGTCTCGGCGGCCAGCGCCATCCCCCCCTGCGCCGGCGTCGTCGCCTCGCCATAGAGTTTCGCGGCAGACGCATAGCCATGCCCATAGGCGACATTGATCTTGGTTGGACCGATGTCGCGCAGGTCAACACGCGTGTCGCGCGGGATGGAGAGCAGACTGACCCGCCGACCAAAGGTGTCGAGGCGAACGACGATGAGGGTGTCGCTGCGCACCCCTTCTTCCGGGTGATCGGGACGCTCATCGACGCCGATGAGCAGGACATTGATCGGCGTGCCAGGCGGATTGAGGGGCGGGAACGGTCGTGCATCGGCGATGATCAACGGCGCCACAGCGGCGGCGAATTGCCAGTAGAACAGCGCGATAAGCGCCGTCAGCAGCACACCGATAAGTATCAGCGCGCGTCGGATGCGCCGCCGCACGTTGCGTCGAACGGGAAGCGCAGCGTTTCGCGCACGCCGGATGACGATCGTCTCGCCAGTATACGCGCGCTGCCGCGCCTGCCGATCGGTTGTGTCACTGTCATATCTGTCGCGCATATGACAGAGTATAGCGCATGCAATCAACGATCAATCTGACAGATTGATGGCATCGTATGTCAGAGAGCGATCATCAAATTGTAAACTGTGTGTGGTATGCTGTGAAAGGTGAGAGGGGCGAGGCGTGAGGCGTGAGGGGCGAGGCGTGAGGGGCGAGGCATGAGGCGTGAGGCGTGAGAGTTGAAGGTGAGAAAGTTCAGTTGAGCCTGTCGAAACCAACGCCAGCCGCTCCAGAGGCGCAGGCTCAATTGTCTGCGTTTTGGTTGATCTTCAAAATAATCCGGTATCGCCCAATGAAGCCCGCGCAGGCGGGCTTCGCAGCAGGAGCCTGCGGCTTCAGCCGCCGGGCAGACGAACGGATAGCGGAACAATTTGTCAAACTCCATATTAGTTCTCGGTTCTCGGAGTCAATCGCATGACACTACTGACCGCACCAAAATCAGCATTCATCCCAGCAAAGGAATATCACGTGCCTATCGAGATACATCCACACGAACCGCCGCTGCAGGGCGTGCGTCCGCGCAAACGGCGAGCGCTGCGCGGACGCCAGACGATCGAGGTGGCGAAACTGCACGTCAACCGTGGATGGCTTGGTCTTGGCGCAGTAGCGACCGCTGCCGGGCTTGCGGGGGTCAGTCTGTTCGGCTGGCGCGTTGCAGCGGCAGGAGGAGCGTTCGGTGCGGCAGCGCTTGGTCATATGCTGCTCGGAGAACCGGCGCGCCCGATCCTGGAGCGCATCACGCTACCCATCCCCGCGCTGCCGCCGGAACTCAACGGGTTGCGCATTGGTCATCTGACCGATAGCCACCTTGGTTTCCGCTACAGCGAGGCAAACCTGGCGTGGGGCGTTGCGCAGATGCAGCGTGAGCGCCCCGACCTGATCGTGCTCACCGGCGATATTGTCACACATCACTGGGCAATCCCCGATGTGCCGCGGTTGCTGCGCGGCTTGCATGCGCCGCTCGGCATCTATGCCGTGCCAGGCAACCACGACCATTGGGAAGGTCTGGCAGACCTGCGCGCCGCGTTGACGCTGGCAAACATTCCGCTGCTGCTGAACGAACACCGCCGGCTGTCATGGAACGGCAGCGATCTGTGGCTGATCGGCATCGACGATGTGTGGGACGGGCGGCCATCATTGCGGCAGGCGTTGCGTGGCGTGCCGACCCACGGGTTCAAACTGCTCCTCTCCCACGCGCCTGATGTCGCCGAAAGCGCAGCACACGCCGGCATCCACGTGCAACTGTCGGGTCACACGCACGGCGGCCATCTGCGTCTCCCGCTGCTCGGTCCTTTCACCCTGCCGCGCTACGGCAAGCGCTACGTCATCGGCAAGTATCAGGTCGCTGGGTTGACCCTCTATGTGTCGCGCGGGATCGGCGGCGCGCCGCTGCGCCTTCTCTGCCCGCCGGAAGCGACGATCATCACCCTGCGACGACCGTAGATTGCATGGTATACTGCCTGGGAGGGAAACATCGGCATGCTACGTTGGGTAGGCGAAGGCATGATTTCAAGCGGCGCGCCTTTTCCGGTTTACTCTGGGAAACATCGGCATGCTACGTTGGGTAGGCGAAGGCATGATTTCAAGCGGCGCGCCTTTTCCGGTTTACTCTGGGAAACATCGGCATGCTACGTTGGGTAGGCGAAGGCAATGCCTTCGCCTACCCGGTCTCTTGTAGAGCGATCAACCCCAACCTGGACAATCAAGGACGTGGAGCGGCTGATGTTGGCTGAGCCTGTCGAAGCCAACATCAGCCGCTCGACGGGCGCCACGGGCAATGATTGGGCAACATCGGGTTGTTCGCTCTATAATTAAGACAGGGCGCCAACAGGCAGACTCACAGGAAGGACGGTAATGGCGCTTCACGAACAGTCGCATTCTCCATCAACCGCCGGGCGTCGAATCATGCTGCTGGTCGTTGGCGACGCGCTGGCGCTCATGATCTTCGCAGCCATCGGGCGCGCCAGTCACGGCGAGGAGGCCGGTTTGACAGCGCTGGCGCAGGTGGCGGAAACGGCGGCGCCGTTCATGATCGGGTGGTTTGCCGTGGCGCCGCTGTTCGGCGCCTATCGCGCCGATGTCGCCGGAGCGCCGCCGCGGATGCTGGCGCACACCGCGCTGACCTGGCTTATCGCCTGGCCCATTGGTCTCGGATTGCGCGCATTGATCCGCCAGACGACCATTCCGCTCTCGTTCGCACTCGTCACATTCATCACAGTATTGACGATCATGACCCTCTGGCGCGGCGCATTTGCGTTGATCGCCGCCAGGCGAGTATAGATAACGGCGGGATACACTTGCCGAATGGCTCACAGTACGACCAGGGCTGGCCCGCGTAAGGGCGACTCGGAGCGCAGTAGCCGGCTCAGGCACGCAGAGGACCGGACGGGGGCGGCAAAAGTTCGAGGTTACAATGACAACCAACCTGTATCTGATCCGCCACGGTGAGGCGTATTCCAATGTTGAACCGATCATGGGAGGAATGCATGGCGATCGGGGGTTGACAGAACGGGGAATGGCGCAGGTTCACGCGCTGGCGCGTCGCCTGGCGCTCGGCGAGATTGCCGCCGATGTCCTGTACGCCAGCACATTGCCGCGCGCCCGTATGACCGCCGAACCTGTGGCGGAGGCGCTCAATCTGTCGATCCACTGGGACGATGAGCTTCAGGAATTGCGTCCTGGCGAAGCGGATGGGATGCACATCGACGAGGCGCGCGCCCGCTTTCCGCAGATGACGTTGTTCTTCAAAGAATATTTCACGCCTATCGCTCCCGGCGGCGAAAGCTGGGCCAGTTTTCAGTTTCGCGCCTCGGCAGCGCTCGAACGGTTGATCACCCGCCATCGCGGGCAGACGATTGTGGCCGTTTGTCACGGCGGCATCATCGAAGTGTCGTTCCTCTTTATGCTCGGGCTTGGACCTCACGCACGCGGGAGGAATGCGTTCCACGTGCAGAATACCGCCATTACCCACTGGCGCCAGACGACCAGCCGCGATGGACGGCTGGAGTGGCAGTTGATCACGCATAACGACTGCTGGCACCTTCGTGAACTGGAGTTCGAGCGTGACCGCGTCTGATCCGCCCCCGCCGGTCGATGTCATCACCGATGCCGATCTCTTTCCACAGTTGATGTCGGCGCTGCACGACATTCACGGCGAGATTGCAGCGGTTCAGCGTCCTGCCGGGTACCTGTTCTACGGCCTGGAGGATCCAGGCGCGGAGATGTACCTGCTCTACCGGGGGCGAGTTCGGTTGTACACCATTTCGCCCGAAGGACGCGCCCTGACCGTCCTGCTCCTCGACGCACCGGCGGTCTTTGGCGAGGTGACGCTGGCGGAGGGGTCACACCACGATAGTTACGCGATCAGCGTCACGCCCTGCACGGTTGGCGTTGTGCACCGTGAGACGCTGCGCCGCGCACTGCGCACTCAACCATCGCTTGCCCTGCAGTTTATGACCGTTATGAGCCGGCGGCTGCGCGCTATTGAGCGTAAACTGGCGGATATCGCCTTCAAGAGCGTGCCGCAACGTCTGGCGGCGGCGCTGCTTGGACTGTGGGCGGAACGACAGGATATGCCGCCAACTGTGCGATCGACCCATCAGCAACTCGCCGAATTGATCGGATCGCACCGCGAAACGGTCACCAAAGCAATTGGCGATTTTCGCGCCGCCGGGCTGATCCGGGTCGATGACGAAGCCATTCATCTGATCGATCTGGTGCGGCTGAGAAACCTGGCATATTCGTGACCTCTAGCGCGGTTCTCACCGGGCGATCAAGATAGTGCAATACGGGTTAACCGTCCTGCGCCAGGCGTTGGCTTCGACAAGCTCAGCCAACGCCTGGCGCCAATGATGCTGTAACTTGCGGTTCCTCTCATGTATCGTGTACAATCTCGCCGTGGCTGAATACCGGAGGTCATTGAGCTACGAACCATGTCGATTGCCGAACTTCCGCCACAGGTCACTGCACCGCCTGGCGACAGCGTATCTGCTGCGACGACGCGCCCACGCGCAGCGACCGTCTCGCTCGAACAGGCCGCCTATCTCGTCATTCTTCTGCTGGCGGTGATCTCGCGCCTGTGGGGGCTTGGCGATCGTGCGCTTCACCACGATGAGACGCTGCACGCCTACTTTTCGTGGCTGGTCTTCCGCGGCGAAGGTTACGTCCACGACCCGCTGCTGCACGGACCTTTCCTCTATTTCTTTGGCGCGCTGATCTATTTCTTCTTTAGCGTCAGCGACACCACTGCACGCCTGGGTCCGGCATTGTTTGGCATCGCCCTGGTGATGCTGCCCTACCTGTTGCGCCGCGAATTGGGGCGCAGCGCGGCGCTGCTGGCTTCGAGCTACATCCTCATCTCTCCGGCGTTCATGTATATTGCGCGCTTCATCCGCCACGATCCCTACACCATCCTGTTCGAGTTGCTGGCGCTGATCGGGGCTATGCGCTATGCAACCACCCGCCGCCCATTGTGGCTGTATGTGGTCGCCCTGGCGCTGGCGTTCATGTTCGTGACGATGGAGACGTTCTTTCTGTATATGGCGATCTTCGCGCCGCTGGTTGCGCTGGTGTTTTTCTGGAAGGTGTGGAAACCAGGCATGGCGATCCTGGCAGCACTGGGCATCGCAGTCGTGGCGCTGGTCTTCTGGCTGCCAGGGCGCCCGGAACGCCCCTTCCCGACCAGCGATACGGTCAATCGCATCGCCGGGCCGTATATCTGCCCGAGCGAACTGCAACCCTTTCCGCCACCCAACCCGATGCGCGTCGCGCGTCCCGGACCGATCTTCGGCTGGCCCCCGCTGGCGACGTTCGATAACAACTATGCGTTGTGCGTTCGCCACCAACCGGACGATAATTTCGGGTTGTATTTCATCAAACTTGGCGAGTTTGTCAGCCATCCGGCGATCCTGACCGGGCTTGCGCTGGTTCCGGCGACGCTGGCGGCGCTGTGGTGGGTCGTCTGGCGGCGACGTGATGCGACCGGTGCGACGATTTGGGAACGCGCATGCGCCAGCGGCGATGCGGCAGTAGCGACGTTCGCAAGTCTGGGGCAGGGACGCCGCCTGCTGATTGCCGGCGGGTTGTTCTTTCTTGTCTATACCCTGTTTTTCACCGCCTTCCTCACCAATACCGCCGGGGTGATCACCGGCACGACCGGCTCGCTCCTCTACTGGCTGGCGCAGCATGAAGTCGAGCGCGGCGGGCAGCCACGCCACTACTACGCTGTGCTGCTGGCGATCTACGAGCCGTTGCTCATTCTCTGGGGATTGATAGGTCTGGCGATGGCAGGGGTGCTGGGATGGCAACGGCTGATGCGCAGAAATCGTGATGCCGTCTCTCCTGCAAATGGGCGCGAATCTGGCACGGACGCAGAAACAACGTCGCGTAACGCTGATCCGTCTTCCTGGCTGCCGTTTGTGCTGGCGTGGTGGAGCATTGCGACATTCATGCTCTACTCGTGGGCGGGCGAAAAGATGCCGTGGTTGACGGTGCATCTTGCGCTGCCGCTGACGCTGCTGGGCGCGTGGGCGGCGGGGCGCACCCTGGCGTGGTGGCGACGCAGCATCAACGATGAGCAGTCGCTCGATGGCTTTTCCCTGAGCCAGATTGTGCGTCCCTTCCCGGTCTTTCTGGCGCTGCTGACGATTATCAGCGTCTACTGCCTGCTCCTGATTACGGTAGCCATTCATGTCAACACGCAACTGGCAGGACTGACGCCGTGGATTACGCCGCTCTGGATCGTGCTGACGGCGCTGCTTACGGCAGGCGCATGGATGCTGCGCGGCCGGCGCTGGGCCATCGGCGCGCTGGCTACTGGCGTGACGCTGATCGTTGCGGTGTATACGCTGCGTAGCGCCTATCAACTCAGTTTCCGCTACGGCGACATCCCGCGTGAGATGATGATCTACACCCAGACATCGCCGGATGTGAAGCGGGTGATCGACCGGCTCGACGAAGCGCTCCGCCGCCGCAGCAATGCAACGACAGCAACAGTCTGGTACGACAACGAAACGGTGTGGGACTGGTACCATATCCGCTTCGCGCGCGCCGAAGAGCAGCCGCCGCTATTGCAGCGCGCACCGGGAGATGATGTCATTGCTGTGCTCATGCTGAGCGAGAACTACGCGAATGAGCAGAACCGCCGGTTTCTGGAAGGGTTCCAGGTGCAGCGCTACCCCTTGCGCTGGTGGTTCCCGGAAGAGGAAACCTACCGCTTGCCGCGCGACTGGATGACAGCGCCGGTCGATGAACGCTCTTCGCTCCTGATGCGCATGCTGCGTCAACCATTCGACGCGCGCACCTCACAGCAATTCTGGCAGTATATCCTGTATCGCATTCCGCCGTACCCGCTTGGCTCGACCGATTTTGTCGTCGCGGTGCGCCCCGAGGCGGCGCCGGAGATGGGGCTGGGGTTCGGCGGCGAGCGGTAGCGTAAGCACGATTGGGATAGAACGATGGCGATTCTTTCACGTGATCCTCGCAGCGTCGCAGCCGCTCCCGCCGGGCTGGATCGCCCTTTGAACCTGGCGTGGCTGTCGCGCGATGTGTTGCTGTTTGCCTTGCTGGTGATCGCCAGTGTCATCGCACATCTGTACGGACTGGGGCGCATGGCGCTTCACCACGACGAGTCGATCCACGCCTGGATGAGCTGGAAGTTCTACACCGGCGCAGGCGGTTTTATCTGCTGGGGCAATCGTGTCTCGGCGACCTACTGCTACGATCCGGTGTACCATGGACCATCGCTCTACGTGCTGACCCTCTTCTCTTATTTTCTGTTCGGCGACGGCGACATGCAGGCGCGCCTGCCGCAGGCGCTCGCCGGGATTGCGCTCGTCGCCTCCGCCTGGATGCTGCGCCCCTACCTGGGAACGCGCGGCGCGTTGCTGGCGGGCGTGCTGCTGGCATTCACGCCGACGCTGCTCTATTACACCCGGTTTGCCCGCCACGACGGGTTGATGGTGCTGTGGACGCTCTGGATTGTCATTGGGTTTTTCCGCTATCTCGATACAGCACAGCCGCGCTACCTGTATCTGCTGGCGGTCGGCATCGCGCTGGCGCTGGCAACCCACGAACTCTACTACATCCTGGGGTTCATCTTCAGTTGGTTCCTGATCATCCGGGTGCTGTACGAACTGCTGCCGCGCCGGACGATGACCATTGCCCTGGGAAGCATTGCCGGCGTCGCGGCGCTGGTCGAGTTGAGCATCATCACCGGGTTGTGGTACGGTCGCCTGACGCCGACACTGCGCGCCGACGGCATTTCGCTGCTCTTCTTTACGGTCGCCAGCGGCGGGTTGATTATGTCGCGGGTGTGGGACCCGACGCCGTTGTTTGTGCCGCGCTTCGTCGCGCTCTGGCAGGAGCAGCGCACGGCGCTGTGGGTGGCGCTCGGCGTTCTTGCGTCGATCTTCGTGGTGCTCTACAGCGCATTCTTTGCCGATATGCAGAGCGTGTTCGCCGGGCTGTACGCCGGTCTGGCGTACTGGCTCGGATCACAGCAGGAATTTGCGCGCGGCGATCAACCATGGTACTACTACCTGATGCTGATGTCGCTCTACGAGCCGCTGGCGTTTTTTGGCAGCCTGGCGGCGACCATCTATCTCTTCACCCGCGGCGTGCGGCTGCACCGTAAAGAGCAGAACGCTTCGGACCAGACAGAGCAGTCGTCGAGCGACGGTAGCGAAACCATTGAGTATGCGCCGGGCAATGCAGAAACGCACATGTCATTCGTCGGGCGCCGGGCGACGGCGCTCTTTCCGCTGTTTCTCGCATTCTGGTTCCTCTGCTCGTTCGTGGCATTCTCGTGGGCAGGCGAGAAGATGCCCTGGCTCAACTCCCACATTGCGCTGCCCGCCAACCTGCTGCTGGCATGGGCGCTGGCGCGGCTGGGCGCGATCCTGAACCCATCAACGCTCGACCGCCGTGCATGGCTTGCGCCGCCGGCGCTGACATTGCTGCTCATTGCGATCGCCATTGCCTTCTGGCGCTTCGGCCAACCTGCGGTCGGGCAACAGGCACAGACGAACCTGCTCCAGGGAGCGCTGCTGCTCATGCTGGCAGGCGCACTGATCTACCTGATTGTTCGTATCACTCAATGGGCCGGGGTGCGCGCAACGCTGGCTCTCTGCGCACTGACGGTTGCCGCACTGGCAGGCGCGTATACGCTACGCTCCGCCTGGCTGGTCGTCTATGACCACCCGGATACGCCGGTCGAGCCGCTGATCTACACCCAGAGTACACCCGATACGCCGCTGATTGTTGCGCAGATCCGCGATCTGGCGATCAGCCAGACGCGCAACACGCGCGGCGTAAACGACCCGACCGGCGGCCTTTCAATGCCGGTGATCATGGATAGCGGCGACCCGGCGCAGGATGGCGAGGGCAGCCTGGCATGGCCCTATACCTGGTATTTGCGCGACCTTAAGCGTCTGGAGTTGCGCAACGCCGATCAATTCCGTTCTGCAACCACCGACACCTTTCTGGTCGATCCGCCGCAAGGCGCGGGGGAACGCATTCTGGCGCCGGTGGTGCTGGCGTCGCGTGTGAGCCTGAATACCACTGCGCAGCAGGCGCTCGAGGCGAATTATGTGCGGCTGTACGACACCAAACTGAACTGGTGGTTCCCCGAAGGCAACAAATGCGATCCGCAAAGCGCTGGCTACAAACGCTTCTACTTCGCCTATCCCGGCAGCGCGGGCGACATTGCGAAAGCCTGCCCCGGCTTACAACCACAGGACGCGCCGCCGGTCTGGGCGCCGATCTTCTGGATTTTCGACAGTTCCCATTGGGCAAACACCGGGCGGTACCTGCTCTACCGCGAATTGCCGCCGCCGCTCCGTCTCGACGGGCGCGAGATGTCGGTGTGGGTGCGGCGCGACCTGGCGCGCGTCGGCGATGCGTCTGCCGTTGCAACAACCAGCAGCGTCGTCAAACTCGTGGCGACCAGCATCTTCGGCGAATTCGGCAGTCAACCCGGGCAACTCATCCAGCCGCGCGGCGTGGCCGTCGATCCCCAGGGGAACGTCATCGTAGCGGACAGCGCCAATCACCGCCTGATCGTCTTCGACCCCTCCGGGACGCCGATCCGCACCATCGGCAGTTTCGGCAACAGCGACGGGCAGTTCTACGAACCGCGCGGCGTCGCCGTCGATGCTGCCGGGAACATCTACGTCGCCGACACCTGGAATGCGCGGGTCGTCAAACTCGACCCGCAGGGCGCATTCCTCGCCAGTTGGGGCGTCGGGAGCGAAGATTTCGGCGATGGACGGCGCGCCTCGCCAACTGGCGGCACGCAGGAACAGAACCTCGCCCGACCGCTCGACTTCTTCGGTCCGCGCGGCGTGGCCGTCGATGCCGAAGGAAACGTCTACATCGCTGACACCGGCAACAAACGGATCGTGGTGACCGACAGCGACGGCAACTACAAATACCAGTGGGGGTATGACGGCAACGCCGCCGGGCAGTTCAACGAACCGATCGGCGTCGCCGTCGATGAAAACGGCACGGTCTTCGTCGCCGATACCTGGAATAGCCGCGTGCAGGCATTTGCGCGCAGTGAAGATGGACAGGTCGATCCTTTGCCCTATGCCACCTGGCGCATTCCCGGATGGCAACCGCAAACCTACGAGGACCCCTACATCGCCGCGCAAGGCGGGCGGGTGGTCGTCAGCGTTCCTTTGCGCAATCTGCTGATGCTGACCGACGACAACGGTGTTGGATTGCTGACGTGGGGCGGAATCGGCAGCGACTTCGCATCGGTCAACCTGCCGTGCGGGATGGCATTCGCTCCCGATGGCTCGGTGGTGGTCGTGGATCGAGGAAATGCGCGGGTGCTGCGGTTCAGCCTGCCGAACGTAGCGCCGCCGGCGCCCGATGGCGCCCCGCTGCGGTAGCGCGACATGATTGAAGATGGGAAAGAGGCGAGAGGCGAGAGGTAAGAGGCAAGAGGCGAAGAGCAAGAGGCGCGAGGCGAGCGGCACGAGGCGAGCGGCACGAGGCGAGCAGCACGAGGCGAGACATCTCACGCCTCACGCCTCATTCCTCATTCCTCATTCCTCACTCCTCACCCCTCACTCCTCACCCCTCTCGCCTCACCCCTCTCGCCTCACCCCTCTCGCCTCACCCCTCTCGCCTCACCCCTCTCGCCTCACCCCTCTCGCCTCACTCCTACACCAGCACCGCCACCTCATCATACCCGGCGTCGTTGATCGCTCGGATCAGATCATCGGCAGTCACCTGCTGGTCGTGATCGACACGCACACTCTTGTCACTCAGATTGACGACGACCTGGCGCACGCCCGGCAGCGCGTTGACTGCTTTGGTGATGGCGTTGACGCAGTGCTGGCATGATATGCCCGGCACTCGAAATTGATCGGTGATCATGACTTCTCTCCGCCCTTCATGGGTCTGCACTCTTTGTGAGAAACAATCGCAGAGTAGTATATGCTCCCTGGTCATGGGTGTCAATTCCTGTCGTCCACGAAGGGCACGAAGGGACACCAATATGCCCCATGGGTATGGGCGCCAATTGAGCTGTGAAGAGCAACGGCAATATCGGAAACGCCGTCCCGTGGTATAATGCCTCTCCGTTCTCGAAACAGCGTTTGAACAATGTCAACACGCGATTCCAGGGCGTACATGCTCGCCCACTACTGATGGTCGACGGAGTTCTCTTATGCGCGTAACGGTTACTGCTGGCGATCCTCTGACCACTGCGACCGACCTGCTGGTTCTCGCTCTGTGGGAAGATGAGCCGCTCGCATCGCCCCTGGCTGATCTGATCGAGCCGGGCGACTGGTCGGGCAAGGCGAAACAGACGTTATTGATCTACCCGCGCGGCGCGCTTCCTGCGCGGCGGGTGTTGCTCATCGGCATGGGCAAACGTTCGTCGTTCGATCTCGACCAGCTGCGTGAAGTTGCGGCAATGTCAATGCAGCGCGCGCGAGAACTGAAGGTCGAGCGATTCGCGTTTGCACTACCGGTCGTGCCCGATCAGACCCCCGAGACGGTTGCTGCTGCCATTGCTGAAGGCAGTCTGCTTGGAGGATACCGCTTCCTGGAGTACAAGAGCGACCTCAAGCCGGAAGATCGCCGCGAGGTCGATGAACTGACCCTGCTAGCGCCGGGTGATGCAGCGGAGGAAGCCGCACGCGGCGTTGCGCGCGGTGGAGCGGTTGCGCGCGGCGTCAATCTGGCGCGTGACCTGGCAAACCTTCCTCCTAACGATCTGACGCCGGCGCGCCTGGCGGAACGCGCGCGTGAACTCGCTGCAGCATTCGATCTGCCTATCACGGTGTTGGGTCCGGCAGAGATGCGCGAGCAGGGGTTTGGCGGCATTCTTGCCGTTGGGCAGGGATCGACGAATGAGCCGCGCTTCATCGCCATCGACTATGGCGCGCAGTATGCCGATGGGCCCACCATCTGCCTGGTGGGGAAGGGAATGACGTTCGACTCCGGCGGGATTTCAATCAAACCTGCCGAGAATATGGACGCAATGAAAATGGATATGAGCGGCGCAGCTGCGGTGCTTGGCGCACTGCATACCACCGCGGAATTGCGCCTGCCGCTGCACGTGGTGGCGTTGATCGGCGCAGCGGAAAATATGCCGGACGGGTCGGCGTATCGCCCCGGCGACATCCTGAAGACCCTCAGCGGCAAGACGATCGAGGTGCTGAATACTGACGCCGAAGGGCGGATCGTGCTGGCGGACGTTCTGACCTATGCGCAACGCTACAATCCGTCGGCGATCATCGATCTTGCGACGCTGACCGGCGCGATCAGCGTGGCGCTCGGACCGCACGCCATTGGGCTGTTTGCGAATGACGACGCGCTGGCGCAGCGGCTGCTGCGCGCTGGCGAGGTGGCTGGCGAGCGCGCCTGGCAATTGCCGCTGTGGCAACCGTACCGCGAGATGGTCAAAAGCGAGATCGCCGATGTACGCAACTCTACCGGGCGGCAGGGGGGCGCGATCACGGCTGCCGCGTTTCTCAATGCCTTCGTCGGCGACTATCCCTGGGCGCACCTCGACATTGCCGGAACGGCATGGACCGACGCGAAACCCAAGGCGTATCAGCCGAAAGGCGCAACCGGCGTCGGTGTACGCCTGCTCCTCCAGGCGCTGCGCGACTGGACCCAGGGGTGACCGCCGCTTAATCCGGTTTGATTGAGGTCGGAACAGTATGAACCCTGCACCACGGTATGATCGGATTGTGTCGCTGGTGCTGCTGGCGCTCGTCGGGCTGGCGGTCGTCTTTTTGATCGATGTCAACCCGAATATTCTGCGCGCACGTTTCGGCGGCGACTTTCCTGCGATTACCGTCTCGTGGCTGTTGATCGCCTCGCTGGTAGTGATCGCCAGCACAGGGGCGGATATCTTCATTCGCGCGCATCCACAGATACAGACGCGATCGTTGCCGATCGTGAACCTTGGCATTGTGCACGTCGAACTGGCGCCCTCCTTCTGGATTCTGCCGTCGTTTGCGATCATCGCGTCATTTGCCTTCTTCCGCCTCTTCAGCGCAAGTATCGAGACGCTCGCGTTCGTACTGGCGCTGATCGCCGCTGGCGGGTTTCTGTTCGGCGCGCTGGTGGCGCAACACTATTCGCTCGACCGCCGGACCAGTGTGCGCCAGGGCGCGCGTCTGGCATTGCAGGCGATGGCGCTGCTGCTGGCATTCGGGGTGTTCAGCGCCATCTATTATGCCCGTATGCGCACTCTTTACTCCGCCACGCTGATCGGCGCCAGCGCCGCGCTCCTCGCGTATGCGTTGCTCTCCCAGACCTCCGCGCGCAATCTGTTCACGCTGTCGCTGCTCGTCGGTCTGACGCTGGCGGAAGCGACGTGGGCGCTCAATTATTGGGCGACGTCGTTTCTGATCGGCGGCGCTTTGCTGCTGGCATTGTTCTACATTATTACCAGCCTGTTGCAGGGATATCTTGAAGGAACGTTAACCCGTCGCGTGATGTGGGAGTATGGCGTGCTTGGCGGTGTGATGCTGCTGGCAATCGTGTATGTAACCCTGCGCTGAATGGAGCCTTCTTTTCAAATAAGCACCGGACGGGTTGCGGCAACGATTGTCGCGATCCTGTTCGAGACGCTCTTTCCACTGGCAGCAGCGTGGTTCGTCAGTCGCAGATTGCACGTTTCCTGGCGCTATTTCGCTTACGGCGCCGTCATTTTTCTTATCTTCCAGTTAATCACCCGCGTTCCGATTGTACTGGCAATCCAGGGGGCGCTGGCGCCACAGTTGCAGGCGTCACGCCCGCTGCTCTTCGGCTGGCTGGCGGCGCTGGCGCTGACCGCCGGGCTTGCAGAGGAGATTGGCCGCTACGTGGGGTATCGCTGGCTGTTTCGTGAAGAAAAAACCTGGTCGCGCGCCGTGATGTATGGTCTGGGGCATGGCGGTCTGGAGTCGATGGTGCTGGTCGCCGGTCTGACGCTTCTGGGGTTGATCAATCTTCTGGCGTTGAGCGCAGTCGATCTGGCGGCGCTGCCGCTGACGGATGAGCAACATGAATTGGCGCGCCAGCAGTTAGCCGCAGTCGCTGCAC
This sequence comes from Roseiflexus sp., assembly GCF_057785375.1. Classification (NCBI taxonomy): domain Bacteria; kingdom Bacillati; phylum Chloroflexota; class Chloroflexia; order Chloroflexales; family Roseiflexaceae; genus Roseiflexus; species Roseiflexus sp. The sequence goes on along the minus strand of NZ_JBYNRX010000087.1, from coordinate 22,594 downwards.
AACCCGACTGGCTGCCGCTGGTTGGGGCGTGGGAACGTCTCTGGACGCTGCCGGTGCACGTGGCGCTGTCAGTGATGGTGGTGCAGGTCTTTCGACGTGGACAGATCTGGTGGCTCTGGCTGGCAATCGCGACGCATACGCTGGTCAACCTGCTGGCTGTGGGGGTCGCGCCTGCGTTTGGGTTGCAGGGTGCGACAGCCATCCTGATACCCGAGATGATCGTCACGCTGGCAGGCATGGCAGGTCTGTGGGTCATCTGGATCACTCGTCACTGACGTGCGTCACGCCGCCGAGGTATGATGCGCAATACCAGTATCATTTGGCGCAATCAGACGTTTTTGCTCGATCAGCGCAATAAACAGCGCCGTCAGATCCGGATCCCACTGAACTCCGCTTCGTGCGCGCAACCGCTGAACGGCGCGCTCTGGCGACAGCGCCCGCCGGTATGGGCGATCCGTGGTCATGGCATCGTAGGCGTCGACGATAGCAATGATCCGTGCGCCAATCGGAATCTCCTCACCCCGCAGTCCACACGGATAGCCGCTGCCGTCCCAATGCTCGTGGTGACCGAGCACAATCGGCGACACCTCGCGCGCAAAGCGCATGGGAGCGATGATCCGCGCGCCGCACTCAGGATGCTGCTTGATCTGCGCATACTCTTCAGGAGTCAACGGCGCCGGCTTCCGCAGAATACTGTCTGCCACGCCGATCTTGCCAATGTCGTGCAACAACCCGCCCTGCCATACGGCGCGCCTCAGGTCGCGCCCCATGCCGGCGGCAGTCGCAAGTTGCTCGCCATAGTACGCCAGACGCCAGAGATGCCCCTCGGTATACATGTCTTTCGCCTCAACCGCCAGCGCCAATGCAACAATGACGCTTTCGGTGCGCTCGAGTTGATCGGTCAGGCGTTTGGTGCGCAGTTGCAACTGAATTCGGACGCGGAGCAGACGCTCATCGAACGGCTTGGTCAGAAAGTCATCGGCGCCCGCCTCGATGCCGCGCCGACGGTGCTCCGGGGCATCGAGCACGGTCAGCATGGTGATCGGTATCAGCGCAGTGCGTGGCTCCTCCTTCAGCCGACGGCACACCTCGAATCCGTCATAGTCCGGCATCGTGACGTCGAGCAGCACCAGGTCTGGCAGTTCTTTCAGCGCCAGGGTCAGCGCCTCACGCCCATTGCACGCTGCCAGCGCGACATACCCTTCCGCTTCGACAAAGCGGACAATCGCTTCACGCATGACGGGGTTGTCATCTGCTACCAGGATTTTTGCCGCCAACGTTCGCTCCTTCTCTGCTACAGGGCATTGAGCAGGATTGTACCGACGGATGTGTCCGTCCCAACTTATGGAATAACACCTGGATTACCAGGTGTTATAGTACAATAAGAATTCCCTGGATCTTTCAGGCGATGCGCACATGAGGCATTACAATGGCATCTCATGCGGACGCACCGGAGCGTGCGGCGCCCCTGACGCCCATTCCGATCCGTAGAGAGCGATCAACCAGAAGTTGCACAATGTTGCCCATGTTGACCGTCTCGCGGCTGGCGTTGGCTTCGACAGGCTCAGCCAACGCCAACCGCTCCATGTTCGTGATTGTCCAGGTTCAGGTTGATCGCTCTATGAGAAATAATCGCTGCCAACCGCCCAAAAGATACCCTGGAAGAAAGGAATCATGCCATCTATGCCACACGACTTCGATCAGGTCTTTGATCGCCGCCGCACCGGAAGCATTAAGTGGAGGTTCTATGGTGATGATGTGCTCCCTATGTGGGTGGCGGACATGGACTTCCCTGCGCCGCCGCCGATCCGTGCTGCGCTGCACGCCCGCGTCGATATGGACGATTTTGGCTACGAATTGCCATCACCCGCGCTCGGTGAATGTATCTGCGAGCGGATGCACCGTCTCTACCAATGGGACATCACACCAGAGCAGATCGTTTACATCCCCAGTCTGGTGAGCGGTCTCAACGCCGTTTGCCGCGCCATCGGCGAACCCGGTGACGGCGTGCTGGTGCAGACGCCGGTCTATCCGCCGTTCCTCACCGCTCCGACCAATCAGGGGCGCGTGGTGCAAATGGCGGAATTGGCGCCGATCCCAAATGGACGAACCTTCGCGTATCGGGTGGATTACGAGCGCATGGAAGCGGCTGTGAATGACCGCACGCGCCTCTTTATTCTGTGTAATCCGCACAATCCAACCGGCGAAGCATATAGTCGCGAAGAATTGATGCGGATGGCGACCTTTTGCGAGCAGCACGATCTGATCATCTGCTCCGATGAGATCCATTGCGATCTGTTGTTCGGCGATACGCGCCACACGCCGATTGCCACACTCGCGCCTGAGATCGCCAGCCGCACCATCACTCTGATGGCGCCCAGCAAAACCTTCAACATCCCGGGCCTCAAAGCCAGTTTTGCCATTGTGACCAACCCGAACCTGCGAAAGCGCCTGATGACCGCAATGGACGGCATCGTGCCCTGGCTCAACTCTTTTGCGCTGGCGGCAATGGAGACGGCGTACCGCGATTGCAGCGACTGGCTGAACGATCTGCTCGCTTATCTCACAGAGAATCGTAATGTTGTTACGCAGTTTGTCGCCGAACAGATGCCACAGATCAAAACGACTGTACCGCAGGCGACCTATCTGGCATGGTTCGATTGCCGTGAGGCGGGCATCAAAGGCAACCCATACGAGTTTTTCCTCCGCGAAGCAAAAGTGGCGCTGAACGACGGAACGCCGTTCGGCGCCGGCGGCGCAGGGTTCGTCCGCCTCAACTTCGGTTGCCCACGAACGCTGCTGCTGGAAGGGCTGGAACGGATGAAGTTCGCTCTGGATCGGATTCCGCCTGATAGCCTCTCACAAGGGTAACTCTTTTTCCGGCAACACACCTTGCCGGTCATTAGAACGCCGGTACAGACGAGGCAGCGTCCCACCCATCTGCCTCATTAAGCAGGGGCGGGGCTGAGACTCGCCTCTGTCTGATCTTGCGCGGGCATGAATTCGGTATAGCCTGCGCAGGCGGGCTTTGCAACCGTAGCCCGCGGCTTCAGCCGCCGGGCAGACCGAGGTTGCTCATACCAGCTGCGGTCCACGACACGCCTGCCGATGCTCGTTGACCGTTGCGCCTTGCCCAACGAACGCACGAACATGTCGTCTGACTGACCGCAAGTTGGTATTGAGTCCACGGCACACCGGCTTCACCACCAAGGGCATGAAGCGCACGAAGGGGCAGAACCATGAAGTGCATTTCCTTCGTGTCCCTTGGCGACCTTCGTGGTTGCTGCACAGAGGCTTCACCACCAAGGGCACGAAGCGCACGAAGGGGCAGAACCATGAAGTGCATTTCCTTCGTGTCCCTTGGTGACCTTCGTGGTTACCTTCGTGATTACCGCTTTTTGCAGCAATGACCTACATTAGTATCAGCTTCGTGCCCGCAGCGGCGCCGGGCGCATCATGCCTGCATTCACAACCACCATCCTTGACAAAACCCGTGCAAAGAGTGTATTGTTATACAGGTGCATAACGCGGTACACTTCGGTCATACGCCCCCGGTCTCGCCCGGCTCCCCGAACGAGAAGCAAGAGGTCGGCTTCCCTGCTGTTTCGCCCAAAAGGCGAGGCAGATACTGCGTGCGTTATGCAGATGAGACTTGTCAACCCTCTGTCGCTGAAGCCCGGTCGAGCCTGTGTGAATGCGGGCGATGTATGCGCTGAGGGTAAGGAAGGAGAACATGCTCATGGTTTACGCAACTCGTCGTTTCGAGTTTTCCGCAGCGCATCGCTACTGGCGAGCCGACTGGAGCGCTGAGGAGAACGAGCGCGTTTTTGGACCGTGCGCCAATCCGTATGGGCATGGGCACAATTATACACTCGATGTCACGATTACCGGCGATCTCGACCCACGCACCGGCATGGTCATGAATATGACCGAACTCAAAGCGCTGGTGTCGGAAGTGCTGGAAGAGTTCGATCACAAGCACCTGAATGAGGATACGCCCTACTTTCGCGATCAACTGCCGACGACCGAAAACATTGTGCGGGTGCTGTGGCGATTGATAGCGGCGCGTTTGCCGGACACAGCGCGCCTGGTGCGGTTGCGCCTGTATGAAACCGGCGATCTATGGGCGGAGTATGACGGAGCGGATGACACGACCTTTGCGCGCATGTACGCGTTCTCTGCTGCACATCGGCTGCACTCGCCGATGCTTTCCGATGAAGAGAACCTGGCAATCTACGGCAAGTGCAACAATCCGAACGGGCACGGTCATACGTATACCCTTGAGGTGAGCGTCGATGGGCCTGTTGACCCTGATACCGGCATGGTCATCGACCTGACAGCAATGGACCGCATCGTGCGCAGCGTACTCGACCGTCTCGACTACCGGCATCTCGACCGTGAAATTGCTGCGTTTGCCACACAACCCTCCACTGCCGAGAACATTGTGATCTATCTGTGGCAGGAACTCGCGCCGCGCTTCGAGGGGCGGCTGCGCCATCTGAAGTTGTGGGAAACGCGCAAAAACGTGTTTGAATATGCCGGACCGGGCGCATCGCTGCCGAACACGAGGTAAAGCCTCAGAATCTGAGGTTGCCGTTCACGAGACTGCCCAAACGCCCATATGCCACCATCACCGCGAAGTAACAAGGGATAAGGGCGGGCTTGAGATCTGCTCTAGCGTCGCCTTATTAAGGAAGATCAATCTAAACCCGGACAAACACGCTTGCGCTTGTGGAGCGGTTAGCGTTGGCTTCGACAAGCTCAGCCAACTCCGATCACGAGATTGTCTGGTATCCGGTTGATCTTCCTACTTAGACCGCCTTGAAGTACCGGGCAACCGGATTTGTAGTATCGAGGACCAACACCGATGACATACCATAATGGCCACCATGACCGTGCACTTGCAGATATCGACGAGCATGAGTACGAACCGCTCATCGTTCAGGGGCGCGGCAAACTCGAAGGCGTGAGTTATCACTCCGACCCGGCGATTGAAGACGCCGTGCGCGTCATCCTGAAACAGATCGGTGAACAACCCGAGCGCGAAGGGTTGCTGAAGACCCCGTCGCGCGTCGCCAAAATGTACGCGGAACTGACCGCCGGGTACCACATCGATCCCGATGCGCTGATCAACGAGGCGATCTTCAGCGTCGGCTATGACGAAATGGTGCTGGTCAAGAATATCGAGTTCTCCAGCCTGTGCGAGCACCATATGCTCCCCTTTATGGGACGGGTGCACGTTGCCTATATTCCCAACGGCAAAGTCGTGGGATTGAGCAAGATCCCGCGCATCGTCGAGATGTTCGCACGGCGGTTGCAGGTACAGGAACGGATGACAGTGCAAATTGCCGATTTCATCAATCAGCGGCTCGAACCGCTGGGTGTGGCGGTCGTCGCTGAGGGCGTGCACATGTGCGCGGTTATGCGCGGCGTTAAGAAGGCGGGCGCCACCATGGTCACATCGGCGATGCGCGGCGTCTTCCGCGACGATCCGAAGACGCGCAGCGAGTTTATGGCGCATATCGAGCGCGCATGATCCCGTAGGGGCTGATAGGGGGCAGGTCTCAGACCTGCCCTTACGGGTACGGGCATTGTTGAAGTAGGGCCAGGTCTCAGACCTGCCCTTACGGGTACGGGCATTTTGAAGATGAAGACCATCCTCATCACCGGCGCCAGCCGGGGCATCGGGCGAGCGACGGCGCTCGCACTCGCCGCGCCGGGTGCGTCCATGACCCTGGCGGCGCGCTCGGTTCACCTGCTGGACGATGTGGCGGCGGAAGTGCGCGCCGCCGGCGCCCTGGCGACGATTGCGCCATGCGACGTTACCGCCGAAGATGATGTCCGGCATCTGGTAGCGCAGGCAGCCGCAGCAACCGGACGGATCGATCTGATCGTCCACAGCGTCGGCGGCGCCTATGTTGCACCGGTCACGCAGATCAGCCAGGAACACTGGGAAGAGCAGGTGCGCGTTCACCTGACGAGCCTCTTCCTGGTCTGCAAACATGCAACGCCATTCATGCACAATGGCGGCTTGCTGGTGTACGTCGCTTCAGTGGCGGCACGTCAGGTCTTCCCCAACTGGTCGGCCTACTGCGCCGCCAAGCACGGCGCCCTGGGGTTGCTCGGCGCGGTGCGCGAAGAACTGCGTCCACATGGCGTGCGCGTCACGGCGGTGCTGCCGGCGGCAACCGATACCGGATTATGGGACGATCTTCCGGGCGACTGGAACCGCGCAGCGATGCTGCAACCGGCGGATGTCGCCGCTGCCATCGCTGGCCTGGCGTCCCATCCGCCGCACGTTGTGGTGGAGGAGTTGGTCGTCGGGCATGTCGCCGGCAGGTTGTAGCGCCATTATTGAGATCAATATTCACGGTTTCTTCTGTTTTTATTGACAATAGCATCACCGTCTGGTATACTGCGCACGAAGCGTGGAGGAATAATGCGATGACACTGGCGCAGTATACCGAAGATTCGCCGGCAGGGAAGATTCTGACCTACCTGCGGCGTCATGGCGAAGCGACGATCAAAGACCTGGAAGAGTTGTTGGGCATCAGCACGACGGCAGTGCGCGAGCACCTGGCACACCTGGAGGCGAAAGGGTTGCTGGCGACGCGGCAGGTGCGCGGCGGTCTGGGGCGTCCCAGGCTGGTCTACTCGCTGACATCGCGCGCTGAAGACCTGTTCCCCAAAGAGTACGATACGCTGGTGACGATGCTGATGCGTGAGATTGCCAGCCGCGAGGGGAAAGAACGCCTCAATGCACTGCTCGAAGCGGTTGGGCGCCGCATGGCGGAGGAGTATCGCGGTCATGTCGTCGGTGATGACGTGGAGGAGCGCCTGATGCGTCTCCGCGTCGTGCTCGAAGCGCGCGGCATTCCGGTTGCCGTCACGCCCGAGGGCGCCTTGCAGGTGTTCTCATGCCCATACCACGACGTGGCGCAGGAGCATGCCGGGGTATGCACAATGGAGCGCCGCATGCTCGAACAGGTGCTCGGCGAGCGGGTGGAACTCGAAGGAACCATCCGCGAAGGGCGTCGCAATTGCCATTTCCAGATTGCGCGATCTTCGGATTAGCGCGTTTCCATAGTGGTCATTCAACCGTTTGTCTATGAATACAGGAGTTCCTGCATTGAACAGCGATCTGGTCATTAACGATCTGCGCGTCAGCGTCGAGGACAAAGAGATCCTCAAAGGGGTCAATTTGACGGTCAAAGCCGGTTCGATTCATGCCATCATGGGACCGAACGGCAGTGGTAAGAGCACGCTGGCGTACACCCTGATGGGTCACCCCGGCTACACAGTAACCAGCGGCGAGGTCTGGTATCAGGGGCGCAACATTCTCGAACTTGAGCCGGACGAGCGCTCGAAACTCGGGCTGTTCCTCGCCTTCCAGTACCCGGTGGCCATTCCAGGAGTGACGGTGGCGAACTTCCTGCGCGCGGCGATCAACGCCCATCGCGCCGAGGAGGGGAAGGACCCGAAGGAAACCGCCATTCCGATGGCGCAGTTCCGCAAGCAACTGCGTGAGCAGATGGCTGCGCTTGGCATCGATGAGGGTTTTGCCCGCCGCTATCTGAACGAAGGTTTCTCCGGCGGTGAGAAGAAGCGCATCGAGATTCTCCAGATGGCGATGCTGGAACCCAGCATGGCAATTATGGACGAGACCGACTCGGGGCTTGATATCGATGCGCTGAAAATCGTTGCGCAGGGTGTGAACACCCTCTATGCGCAGCATCCCGAGATGGGCGTGCTGGTCATTACTCACTACCAGCGTTTGCTGAACTACATCAAGCCGCACTTTGTGTCGGTGCTCATGGATGGTCGGATTGTACGCGAGGGCGGACCCGAACTGGCGCTCGAACTCGAAGAGAAGGGGTACGACTTCATCCGCGAGGAGGTTGCAAGCGCGTGACTATGAAGACGTTCCCTCCACTTGGCGAAATCAGCGACGCTCTGGTAACCGAGATGTCGCAGGCTGCGGGCGAACCGGAATGGCTTACCGCGCAGCGCGTGGAAGCATGGCGTTTCTTCGCCTCGGCTGAACCGCCCTACTGGCGTCGTACCGATCTGTCGAAGTTCAGGCCGGAACAGGTGATCGTCGCCGCCGACACCGCTGCGACCAGCGTCTATTACGAAGAAGACCTGACGGAAAAAGGAGTGGTGCTGGTCACGCTGGAACAGGCGCTCCGCTCTCACGAGGCGCTCATCCGGCAGCATCTCGGCGCTGCCATCGTGTCGACGCGCCATAAGTTCCTGGCGCTCAACGCGGCGCTCTGGCGCGATGGCGTCTTCCTCTATGTGCCGAAGAACGTTACCGTCGAACTGCCACTGACGGCAGTCTTCTCGATGCCGATCCCCGGCGGGGCGATCATGCCGCGCAACCTGATCATCCTCGACGACGGCGCCAATGTGACGTTCGTTGAGGAGTATCATTCGACTGCGGCGTCCGATCAGGCGTTTGCGGCGCCGGTTACTGAAATGTTCCTGGGAAATGATGCGACGTTGCGTTTCATTGCGGTGCAAACGTGGGGCGAAGATGTGTACCACATTGGCGCCCAAAAGGCGCGTGTCGGGCGCGGGGCGACGATTGAGTGGGCAGCGGTGAACCTGGGCGCGCGCGTCCAGCATATCGAGGCGGAAACATCTCTCGAAGGGGATGGTTCGCGCGTCGAATGGGTGGCCGCCACGTTCGCCGGCGATCATCAAAATCTGTTGACGGCGCCCTGGCTCCGCCATATCGGTGCAAAAACCGAAGCGCATATGGATTTCAAAACCGTGGTGAAAGATCAGAGTTACACGACCTTTGATGGAATGATCAAGATCGAGCATCAGAGCCGCGCCACGGTTTCGCGCCTCGAAGAGCACGCGCTGCACCTGTCGCCAAAGGCGCGTAGCGACTCGATCCCTGGTTTGATGATTGATACCAACGATGTCGCCAGAGCGGGGCACGCCTCGACGAGCGGCGAGGTGGACGAGGAGCAGTTGTTCTACATGCGTTCGCGCGGCATTCCGCGGGACGACGCTATCCACCTGATCGTCACAGGGTTCTTTGAGCCGGTGCTTGATCGCATTCCTCATGATGCTCTGCGCCGGCGCATCGCAGACATGATCGAGGCGAAGATTTGATGTTCGCCGGTATGGAACGGCGCACCGTCGCCGTTCCGTCCTTTATTTGCGAAGGTGCGCAATGACCGCGAGCGCTGCTTTGAACCTGTTCGATATCATTGCACTACGGCGTGAGTTCCCGATCCTCAATCAGTCGGTGAACGGCAAAACGCTGGCGTTTCTCGACAGCGCCGCGTCGTCGCAGAAACCGCGCCGCGTGATCGATTGTCTGGAGGATTATTATCGGCGCTATAACGCCAATGTGCACCGCGGCATCTATCGCCTGAGCGAAGAGGCGACCTTCGCCTTCGAGCGGGCGCGCGGCAAGGTGGCGCGCTTCATCAATGCATCCAGCCAGCGCGAGATTGTCTTTGTGCGCAACACCACCGAGGCGATCAACCTGGTGGCGCGCAGTTGGGGCGATGCGAACCTGCGCAAGGGAGACCGCATCCTGCTCAGCATTATGGAGCACCATTCGAACCTGTTGCCCTGGCAGATGCTGGCGCAGCGCACCGGCGCAAAACTGGAGTTTCTGCCGATCGACGGTGAGGGCCGCCTGATGCTCGACAACCTGGACGCGCAACTCGCAGGGGTGCGCATAGTGGCGATCACCCAGCAGTCGAATGTGCTGGGGACGATCAATCCGGTGGCGGAGATTGCGCAACGCGCGCACGCCGTCGGCGCGCTCGTGCTGGTGGACGGCGCGCAGAGCGTGCCCCATATGCCGGTGGATGTGCAGGCGCTTGGCATCGATTTCCTGGCGTTCAGCGGGCATAAAATGTGCGGTCCGACCGGCATCGGCGTGCTGTGGGGACGACGCGCGATCCTGGAGCAGATGCCGCCGTTCCTGGGCGGCGGTTCGATGATCAAGGTGGTAGGTCTGTACGAATCGACCTATGCTGATATTCCGGCGCGCTTCGAGGCGGGTACGCCAGCAATTGCCGAGGCGATTGCGCTCGGTGAGGCGGTCGATTTCCTGCAGGAAATCGGGATGGATCGAATCTATGCCCACGAGCGCGAGTTGCTGGGGTATGCGCTCGAACGCCTGAGTGAAGTCGAAGGGCTGCGGGTGTATGGTCCAGCCACCACTGAGATGCGCGGCGGCGCAGTGAGTTTCACGCTCGATAACGTGCATCCGCATGATGTCGCGGCGGTGCTCGACAACGAGGGGATTGCCGTGCGCGCCGGGCATCACTGTGCGCAACCGCTGCACGCGCACTACGATATTCCCGCTACCACGCGCGCATCGTTCTATCTGTACAACATTCCAGAAGAGGTTGATCGATTGGTTGCCGCACTGCGCAAGGCGCGCACGCTGTTTGGATAAAGGGCATGGACGACCTGTACCGCGAACTTATTCTCGAACACTACAAACATCCGCGCCGTCGCGGTCGGCTTGAGCGCCCCGATGTCAGCGCCGAGGAACACAACCCGCTGTGCGGCGACCGGGTGCGGATCGATCTGCAGATCGAGAATGGCGTCATTACCGATGCGCGCTTCGATGGGCGCGGCTGCGCGATCAGTCAGGCGTCCGCCTCGATGCTGACCGATGAAATCATCGGGATGCCGGTTGAGCAGGCAAAGCAGTTCAGTAAGGAACAACTCCTGGCGCTGATCGGTATTCCGTTGAATCATAATCCGGTGCGCATCAAATGCGCACTGCTTCCGCTCAAAACACTGAAGGCAGGGTTGTATGGCGTGGGTCATGCGCCCGATGACGACGAGTTGTAACCATCTTTCGGGAGAGGAGTGCAATCAATGGCGGTCACAGCAACAAACCTGGATTTCGATTACACGAAGTACGCGTTCCGCAACGAAGAGCGATATATTTTCAAGTCTGAAAAAGGCTTGAATGAAAAGGTCGTTCGCGAACTGTCGGGCATGAAGGGCGAGCCGGAGTGGATGCTCAAGCGCCGGTTGCAGGCGCTCGAAATCTTCCGCAAGAAGCCGACGCCGCTGACCGGCATGTGGGCGAACCCGGAACTGGCGGAATTGAACTACGACGAGATCCACTACTTCGTGCGCGCCGGCGAGCGCCCGCAGACCGACTGGGACGCCGTGCCGGCAGAGATCAAGCAGACCTTCGAGCGGCTGGGCATTCCTGAAGCAGAGCGCAAGTTCCTCGCTGGCGTCGGCGCACAGTACGAGTCGGAAGTCGTCTACCACTCACTGCGCGAGGAGTGGGCAAAGCAGGGGGTGATCTTCCTCGACACCGACACCGGCCTGAAGGAGTACCCGGAGATATTCAAGCAGTACTTCGGCACAGTGGTTCCGGCAGCGGACAACAAGTACGCCGCGTTGAACACGGCGGTCTGGTCGGGCGGGTCGTTCGTCTATGTGCCAAAAGGAGTGCATGTCGATATTCCGCTCCAGGCGTACTTCCGCATCAATGCGGAGAACATGGGGCAGTTCGAGCGCACCCTGATCATCGTCGAGGAAGGCGCCTCGGTGCACTACATCGAGGGATGCACGGCGCCGATCTACAGCACCAACTCACTGCACTCGGCGGTCGTCGAGATTATTGTGATGAAGGGCGGCAAGTGCCGCTACACGACCATCCAGAACTGGGCGAACAATATCTTCAATCTGGTGACCAAGCGCGCCATAGCCTACGAAGAGGCGAGCATGGAGTGGGTCGATGGCAACATTGGTTCACGCCTGACCATGAAGTATCCATCAGTCTACCTGATGGGGCGCGGCGCGCGCGGCGAGGTGCTCTCAGTGGCATATGCCGGCAAAGGGCAGCACCAGGACGCCGGCGCCAAAATGGTGCACATTGCGCCGGATACGACCAGCCGCATTACGAATAAGTCGGTCTCGAAGAACGGCGGTAAGACGACCTACCGTGGTCTGGCGAAGGTGGCGCCTGGCGCGACTGGGGCGAAAATCAATGTGAACTGCGACGCGCTCATCCTCGATGAGAAGTCGGCATCGGACACGATCCCGTACATCGAAATCGAGGAAGATCGCTGCACCCTGGCGCACGAGGCGACTGTCGGGCGTATCGGCGAGGAGCAACTATTCTACCTGATGAGCCGTGGCATCGGCGAGGCGGATGCGCTGTCGATGATCGTGCTCGGCTTCATGGAGCCGTTCACACGCGAACTGCCGATGGAGTACGCCGTCGAACTCAACCGCCTGATCCAGCTCGAAATGGAGGGATCGGTCGGATAGCAGGCAAGAGCAAGATATGTCTCTGCTGCTGATCGATGTCTGCAATGGAACGGCGCCAGCGGCATCATCCTTGCGTCCCGCTGGCGCATGGCTCGACCTCAAGTGTCTTAGGAAAAGGCATCGTTGGGGCGCCCTGTGTGGGCGCCCCAACTATTTGCCCATCGAACGCATCACCACCCTTTCCCAGGTTCATGATAGGCGCGCGGGCGCACCGGCGTCTCGCCTTGGGAGCGCCGGCGTCTCGCCCGCATGGCCAATAATGCCGAATACTGGAACGCCTGTGCGATGATTGGGACCGGGGACAGTGTGCGTCTGATCAACAGTCGCGCAGCGGACCTCATACTAATGCGCAGTCATTTAGACAATCATGGTTGTTAAGCACATCATCCGGCATCGCCTGGTGAAGCCCGCGCAGGCGGGCCTGGCGCCCGTAGCCCGCGGCTTCAGCCGCCGGGCGGACGAGCGGATAGCGGAATACGTATTCAACAACCATGATTGCCGGAGCGCTGCGGGCGAACGCCTCCGCTGAGGACGCGAAAGCCCCGCCGGGGTTGCTCATGCCAACTGCGGTCCACGACACGCCTGCCGGCGCGCGTTGACCGTTGCGCCGTGCCCAACGAACGCGCGAACATCTTGTCTGACCGACGGCGATTAGTATCAGAACGAGAACCGGCGGCAACAAAACGACATATTTCCGTCATTCTCCCCAGAGCCGCACACCCGCCCCTAATCCCTAACCCTCCTAAAACCGTTGCTCCAACAATAATTACGACGTGGTACAATAATACCGTCTATACGACAGGTCGCCACTCGTTGGAGGTGCTGCACCGATGCAACCGATAGCCCTAACCCCTGAACTCGTCGCCCGCGCGGGCAAACATATTGCAGCAGCGTTGCGGCGCAATCCAGGAATCGACGCAGCAGCGCTCTGCGCTTTGAACGGTCAGGTGCTGTGGGCAAGCGACCCGGCATTCGAGCGCGCTGCCCCTTCGATTGCTCGAATCGGGATTATGTCGCTCAAACTGTGGGTCAAGGTGCGCTCGGGTAAACTGGATCGGATTGGACTGGTGACGGGGCAGGGCACGGTTGATATCATTTTCGTCCCTCCTATCGGTTCGGTGCTGGTTGCCAGCGGGCGCGATGCGGGAAGCGGTTGGCTGGAGAATGAACCGCTGGCGTTACTCGAAGCGCTTGGACTACCGGCGCGATCCCCGCTCGTCTCGCCGAATGGACGTCCGTGATCCGCAGTTCGGTTCCGGCGCTATCAGGCGCATTCGCATCCTGATCTGACAGTCGGATCCGCGCCCGATTCGCTTTTGACCTCTGGCAGCCCGCCATACTTCGTTGTTTTCTGAGGACCTCGCAATCATGGCTGATTTCGTCAAACTTGCCACTATTCACGATCTGCCCGACGGCGGCATGCGCGCCGTTGAGCATCATGGTCGGCGCATCGCTCTGTTTCGCGTCGGTGACACCGTCTATGCCACCGACGATATCTGCTCGCATGACTACGCGGAACTGAGCGATGGGTTCTTCGACTCCGACGACTGCGTCGTCGAGTGCCCGCTGCACGGCTCGCGCTTCGATGTGCGGACGGGACGCGCACTGACCCTCCCGGCATTCAAACCGATTGATGTCTTCGAGGTGCAACGCCAGGGTGATGATGTGCTGGTGCGGGTCGGCTGAGTGGACGCTTGACTCTTTCCCCCTCTGGGCGTACAATATAGTTGAATAAATTGAGTGGTCTACTTCAGAATATTAGAGGGGAGGTCCTGATGAGTGGCTACGCTCACCCCGAGGCGCTGGTTGATACCGCATGGGTCGCCGATCACCTGGACGACCCGAAGGTGCGGATTGCCGAGTGTGATGAAGATATTCTGCTCTACGATCAGGGGCATATTCCTGGCGCCGTCAAGATCAATTGGGTCGGCGAACTCAACGATCCGATCGTGCGTGATTACCTGGATCGTGAACGGTTCGAGCAGTTGATGGTCTCGAAAGGGATCAGCAACGACACGACGGTGGTGTTCTACGGCGACAAGCATAACTGGTGGGCTACATATGCGCTGTGGGTGTTCAAACTGTTTGGTCATCCTGATGTGCGGATCATGAATGGCGGACGCGCCAAATGGATTGCCGAAGGGCGACCGCTGACGCGCACGGTTCCGTCCTACCCGCCAGGCGAGTACCATGCTCCCGAGCGGAACGATGCGGCCATTCGCGCGTTCCGCGACCAGGTGCTGGCGCATATCCGCCAGCTCGGTACGGCGCTGGTCGATGTGCGCAGTCCGCAGGAATACATCGGCGAGCGTCTGCACATGCCGGAGTATCCGCAGGAAGGCGCGCTGCGCGGCGGACATATCCCCACGGCGGTCAATATCCCGTGGGCAAGCGCCGTGCGTGAGGATAGCACCTTCAAGAGCGCCGACGAACTACGCGAACTGTACGTCAGCAAGGGTATTACGCCAGACGAGGATGTGATCGCATACTGCCGCATTGGTGAACGGTCCAGTCATACCTGGTTTGTGCTGACCTACCTGCTTGGATATCCGAAAGTGCGCAACTATGATGGCAGCTGGACTGAGTGGGGCAATGCGGTTGGTCTGCCAATCGAGAAATAATCCGTATGCCTGCATCAGAAATCCCGCCCGGTTTGCCGCCGCGCCTCCGCGCGATTGTCGAAGAGTTCCGCGCGGCAGACCGGGCAGAAAAACTGGAATTGCTCCTCGACTACTCCGACCGCCTGCCGCCGTTGCCGGAGGAGTGGCGTAGCAATCGCGCCGCCATGGAGCAGGTGCACGAGTGTGCCACGCCGGTGTACGCGACGGTGGAGTCACGCGAGGAAAGCCTGACGTTCCACATCGACGTCGCCGAAGAGTCGCCGACGGTGCGCGGGTATGCTGCGCTGCTGCGCGAAGGGCTGGAAGGCGCCACGCCAGAGATGGTGCTCGCCATTCCGGGCGATTTCTTCTACGCGATGGGCTTGCAGCACGTGCTATCGCCGCAGCGTTTGAATGGCATCAGTTACCTGCTCGCGTATCTAAAGCGACTCGCAGCGCGCGAATTGGCAAAACAGAGTCCATGAAGGATGATCCATCCCCTGGCAGGCGGCGCCATCATGAGCGAGCGTTCCATTGGTGCAACGTTCGCGGCGGTTGAGACAATGACTCCGGAGGAGATGATCGATCTCCCCGGTCGTGAGCAGTCGCAACGCGGCTGCGCTGCGGATGTGGCAGGCGGCGATTGTGACCTATTGGACAGGAACAGTACCGTGATCTCCGGGATGCTTGATGAACGCATTGATCGCCGTAGCACGCTGGTCGATCTGGTCGGGAATACGCCGCTTCTGCGCCTGATCCGGCTCGATCCCGATCTGTCGCCTGAGGTTGCGGTGTATGCCAAGGCGGAGTGGTACAACCCCGGCGGTTCGGTCAAGGATCGCCCGGCGCTGTGGATGATCCGCGACGGCGAACGACGCGGTCTGCTGCGTCCTGGCATGCGCATCGCCGACGCCACAAGCGGCAATACCGGCATCGCCTATGCCACACTTGGCGCTGCGCTTGGTTATCAGGTAACGCTGGCGCTGCCCGCCAATGCAAGCCCGGAACGGCTGCGCATCCTCCGCTCTCTCGGCGCCGAACTCGTGCTCACCGATCCACTTGAGGGGATGGATGCGGCGATCCGCAAGATTCGCGCGCTGGTGCAGGAACATCCGGAACGCTTCTTCTACCCCGATCAGTACAACAATCCGGCCAACCCGCGCGCTCACGAGAAGAGCACCGGTCCCGAAATCTGGGCGCAGACCGGCGGACAGGTGACGCACTTTGTTGCAGCCCTGGGCACCAGTGGCACATTTATGGGAGTAGGACGCTTCCTGCGCGCGCAGAACCCGGAGGTGCGACTGTTCGCCGTCCAGCCCGACGGACCCTACCACGCGCTCGAAGGCGTCAAGCATATGGCATCGACGGCGCTGGTTCCGGGTGTCTACGACCCATCGCTTGCCGATGGCATCATTGAAGTCCGCAGTGAAGAAGCCTTTGCGATGGCGCGACGTCTGGCGCGCACCGAAGGACTGATGGTCGGCGTCTCCGCTGCCGCCAATGTCGTCGCTGCCCTGCGCGTCGCGCGCGAGCTGCGCCGGGGAGTTGTGGTGACCATTCTGTGTGATGGGGCTGCCAAATATCTCAGCGATCAGTTCTGGGACGACGGCGATGGACGGGATGGCGAGGGCATCTGAGCGTTGCACGCGGGAGGGCGTATCCGACCTGGAAGTGTTTCACGTGAAACACGCATGTTGAATGTTGCACGTGGGAAGGCGCATCCGACCCTTGAGGTCTTCGCCGCTGATCAATGACTGCCGTGGAACCACGCCGGTAGAAGAGTCTTTGCTCCCTGCCAGCCCGTCTCCTGACCGCAAGAGTCTTGGAGGGGAATTCTCGACCGGAAAATGCCCGAATGATGATCGTTCTTCCTGACCACGTTCGTGTCGCTATCGCGCGGCATGCCGAAGAAACCTATCCCAATGAGTGCGTCGGGTTGCTGCTGGGACGGCTCGATGGGGTGCGCACTGAGGCGGAGGAAGTCTTTCCTGTTCCCAATCGCTGGACGGTTGAGGTGGGGCTTACGCCAACCGACGCGGAACATTCGCTGCGCGACCGCTTCTACCTCGATCCGCGCGACTACCTGCGCGCCGAGCGCACCGCGCGCGAACGCGGCCTCGACGTGGTCGGGTGTTACCATTCGCATCCCGACCATCCGGCAGTCCCATCGCCGCGCGATCTGACCGGCGCCCAGGGCATCGGCGGCGGTTCGCGGTTTGCGTTCCTCATTCAGAGCGTGCGCGAAGGACGCGCTGTCGAACTGACCGCCTGGACGCTGAACGATGGCGGCACGCGCTTTGTGGCAGAGGAGACGATCAGGGGTGAGGACGGGGAGGTTGAAGCGTAGAGACGTTGCGCTGCAATGTCTCCACACGGAATCGCAAAGTACGAAGGTTTGGTCGGTGTGAAAAGACGTGGAGCAGCGGACGTTGGCTTCGACAGGCTCAGCCAACGTCCGCTGCTCGATGGTCGCCACGGGCAAGCATTGGGCAACATCTGGTTGTTTGCTCTATTAGTTCTTACACCAGGCGGCGGTCAGTCAGACAAGATGTTCGAGCGCCCGAATTCACGTAGAACAACGCGCAATGTTCATCAGGAGTATTGCACGAATGCCCGCACATTGGCATTCGTTCTTAGTTCTCGGTTCTTGGTTCTGCGAGAGGTCACAATGGCAATTACCGTAACGATCCCAACCGCACTGCGCCAGTACGCTGGCGGGAATGCCAGCATCACGCTGGCGGCTGGTTCTGTGGGGCAGGTTCTGACAGCATTGATTGAACAGCACCCGCAACTCGGCAAACATCTCTACAACGAGCAGGGAGCGCTGCGCAGCTTCGTCAACATTTATGTTGGCGACGAGGATATTCGCCACCTCCAGGGAATCGAAACCCTGGTTCCCGACGGCGAAACCGTCAGCATCATCCCGGCAATCGCCGGCGGCGTTCGGTAGTGTTCAGTCATGTTTGTGGAGCGGAGCGCCATGGTTTTAGCTTCTCTGTCGAATGAAGAGATCCGTCGGTATTCGCGGCATCTGATCCTGCCTGAGTTTGGTATGGAAGGGCAGCGCAAACTCAAGCAGGGCAGCGTGCTCCTGATCGGAACCGGCGGGCTTGGCTCGCCGCTGGCGCTGTACCTCGCCGCTGCCGGCGTGGGGCATATTGGCCTGGTTGATTTCGACATCGTCGACGAAAGCAACCTGCAGCGCCAGATTATTCACGGCACATCCACTCTGGGCATCCGTAAAACCGAGTCGGCGAAAATGCGGCTGCGTGACCTCAATCCACATATCGACATTGCCACCTACGAGACGCAGATCACATCCGAGAACGCATTCGACCTGATTCGCCCGTATGATGTGGTTGTCGATGGCACAGACAACTTTCCAACCCGCTATCTGACAAACGATGCCTGTGTCATGCTTGGTAAACCCAATGTCTACGGATCAATCTTCCGCTTTGAAGGGCAGGCGACGGTCTTCTCACCGAAGCATGGCGGTCCATGCTACCGCTGCCTCTATCCCGAGCCGCCGCCGCCGGGTCTGGTGCCGAGCTGCGCCGAAGGCGGCGTGCTCGGCGTGCTGCCCGGCGTCATCGGGACAATCCAGGCGACCGAAGCGATCAAACTGCTCACCGGCATCGGCGAGCCTCTGATTGGCCGGTTGCTGCTCTACGACGCTCTGTCGATGCGCTTCCGCGAATTGAAACTGCGTCGTAACCCCGATTGCCCGGTGTGCGGCGATCATCCGACCGTGACGGAACTGATCGACTACCAGCAATTCTGCGGCATCTCATCCGAAGAAGCACACCGCGACTCAACCATCGACATCATGCCAATCGAAGTCGCGGAATGGTTGCGGAGCGACCATCCGCCCTTCCTGCTCGACGTGCGCGAGGCGAATGAGTGGGAGATCTGCCACCTGCCCGGCGCCGTCCGCATTTCGGTCAACGAACTCGCAGAACGGATGAACGAACTCGACAGCGCCGTCGAAATGGTCGTCTACTGTCGCAGCGGCGTGCGCAGCGCACGCGCCGTGGACCTGCTGCGACAGGCGGGCTTCCGCAAGGTGAAGAACCTGGCCGGCGGCATCCTGCGCTGGGCAGACGAGGTAGACCCCAGTATGCCGAAATACTGAGGTTGGCATTCCGCCGCGCTGATGTTATAATACCGCCCTGTAATCGGAAGTTGAAAAGCAGGACGAAAACGTGGAAATCGCTCTGTATACCGCTCTTATTATCGTCAGCGCGGCATTGACCTTTCTCGTCGTTGTGCAGGGGCGCACCGCCGGTCTGCAACAGCGCGATACCATCTACCGCACGAAACGCGGCATCGAAAAGACAATGCATCAGGCAACGATTGCACTGGCAGTCGTGTTTCTGCTGCTGGCGCTGATTGCCAGCCTGCCAATCTGGTGATATCGATACTTCGCCGCAAGGACAGGTTCCCTATCGACAGAACCGCGCGAGCGTCAGCCTGCAGGCGCTCGCGCCTCACAGTCGCGGCTGCGCCTGCCGTTCAGGGCGTGTGCTGTCGCTCTCCTTGCTAAGCCCATGGCACGCCGCATTCGCTGGCAAATCCTGATAGCAGCAATCAGTACGCTCACGGTGCTCCTGCTTATGAGTTACCTGGCGCTGACCCGCGCATCGGTCGCGCGCCCCATGGCAGGCGGCGATTATGTCGAAGGGGTTGTCGGCGCACCGCTGCATCTCAATCCACTGCTGGTCGATCCTGCCGCTGATCCTATCGCTGCCGATCTCCATCGCCTGATCTTCGAAGGATTGACGCGCCCCGGTCCAGATGGACTTCCTATGCCGGCGCTCGCGGAATCCTGGACGGTCGATGACAGCGGGACGGTGTATACCTTTACCCTGCGCAGTGGCGTCGCCTGGCACGACGGCGCACCTGTGACCGTCGATGATGTGCTGTTTACCTTCCGCGCAGTACAGGGACCGGCATTTGCCGGTGATCAGAACGTCGCCGCCTTCTGGCGCACCGTGCTGGTTGATCGCGCCGGAGAGCGCAGCGTCAGTTTTCGGCTAGAGACCCCCTTTGCACCCTTTCTACGGCTGACCGGCCTCCCGATTCTGCCAGCGCACCTGTTGCGCGATGTGCCGCCGGAACAGTGGGAGGTGACCGCCTTCAACCGAATGCCGGTTGGCGCCGGTCCGTACCAATTGATCGAAGTGGATGATCAGCATGCGTTGTTGCGCGCCAATCCTTTCTACTTTGGATCACCGCCGTTCATCGACACGATTGAACTGCGTTTTTTTCGCACCGAACAGGAAGCGCTTGCAGCCCTGACACGCGGCGAGATCCAGGGGCTGGCATTCCTCAGCACAAGTGCATTGGCGGACGTGACCCTGCCGCGTGGCGTGGTGCGGCGCCGGGCGCTGTTGGATGCATGCACTGTTCTGACCTTCAACCTGCGTGACGGCTCGCTTGCGGAGATCGGGGTGCGCCGCGCTCTGGCGATCGCGCTCGACAAAGACGCACTAATTGCTGGAGTGTTGAATAATCAGGTCAAGCGTCTCGACACACCGATCCTGCACGGGTGGTGGGCTGAGTCGCCGGACGTGGGGTGGTACGAACCCGATCCTGCACGGGCGGCATCTGCGCTCGAGGCGCTGGGATACGCGGTTGGCGCCGATGGCGTTCGCGCGCGAGACGGTCAACCGCTCGTCTTCAACCTGCTGACCGACAATTCGCCAAAACGGCGCGCCGTGGCGGAAGAGATCGCTCGTCAGTGGAGCGCCATCGGCGTGCGCACCGTGATCGAACAGATCGAGTCTGGCGATTTACAGCGCCGGCTGGAAACGCACAACTTCACCATGGCGCTGCATGGCTGGCAGCGGCTCGGTTCCGACCCCGACGTCTTTGAACTCTGGCATTCGAGCCAGGCGGAGCGTGGACGGAACTATGCCGGGCTTGCAGACGCCGATATTGACGAACTCCTTTACACCGCGCGCACGATCTACGACATTGCCGACCGCGCCACGCTCTACGGCGCATTTCAGCAACGCTGGGTCGATCTCGCGCCGGGGATCATGCTCTATCAGCCGTTCCTTATTCACGCTACCGTCGCTGACCTTGGCGACACAATCGCCCTCGCGCCCGACGAAACGGTTGCGCTGCGCATGATTATTGGACGCGAGGGGCGCTTCGCCAATGTCAATCGCTGGTATTTGCGCAGTGACCGTGAGATCCGCGGCGACCTGCGGTGAACGGTATGAGGCGAGAGGCAAGGGGCGAGAGGTGTGAGGCGAGAGGCAAGGGGCGAGAGGTGTGAGGCGAGAGGCGAGAGGTGTGAGGCGAGAGGCGAGAGGTGTGAGGCGAGAGGCGAGAGGTGTGAGGCGAGAGGTGTGAGGCAGGAGGGTTGCAGGTGAGAATATACCCGACCCTTGAAGTCTTCGCCGTTAATCGATTGCTGCGGCCGAACCTCATTAGGGGGCGCTTCTGGCTCTCGGTCCGAACGTATGCCGACCTCGAGGGACTTCAAGTATGACTACTGACCTCCTCGTCTCTCCCGCATGGCTCGCGGATGGCCTGAATGATCCGCATATCCGCATCGCCGATCTGCGCTGGTATCTGCTGGAGCCGGGGCGTGGACGCACGGAGTATCTGAAGGCGCACATTCCCAGAGCCGTTTATCTGGATATCGACACCGATCTTGCGGCTCCGCCGTTCCAGGGACCGGGACGCCATCCCATCCCGTCGCCAGAAGCGTTTGCCGCTGTCGCATCGCGCGCCGGGATTGGTCCTGCAACCCACGTTATCGCCTACGACAGCGTTGGAGGCGCGTATGCGGCGCGTCTCTGGTGGTTGCTGCGCTACTTCGGGCATGAGCGCGTATCGCTCCTCGACGGCGGCTGGCCTGCATGGGTTGCTGCCGGTTTGCCGGTTGAAGCAGGCGAAGTGATGCCGCCGCCAGCCGTATTCATCCCGCGCCCGAATCCGGCGATGGTGGCGGATGCTGATGCGGTTGATGCGCTGCGCCGCGATCCGCGCGCACTGATCCTCGATGTGCGCGCTACGGAACGCTACCGGGGAATCGCCGAACCGCTCGACCCGCGCGCAGGTCATATTCCGGGAGCAGTGTCTGCGCCGTACACCGACAATGTCGATGCTGAAGGGCGAATGCTTCCGGTAGAGACGCTGAGAGTGCGCTACGCCGCGCTTGGCGCTGATCACGCCGAAACCATTGTGTGCTACTGCGGCTCCGGCGTTACCGCCGCGCACACTATCCTGGCGCTCGAACGCGCAGGCTGGAAGAACACGCGCCTCTACGAAGGCTCCTGGAGCGACTGGTCACGCGACCCGTCCCGTCCTGCCGCCACCGGACCGGAACCCGGAGGGGTTGAAGGTTGAAGGTGGGAAGGTAGGAGCAAGCGGTCCGCTTACCCGCGCCCGTCCGACCCTTGAGGTCTCCGCCGGTGATCAATTCCAGTCGTGGAACCCCGCTTGCGGAAGAGTCCCCGCCCTCTGCTGGCGCCCGTCCAGACCTCAAGGGTCTTTACCGCCGGACGCCTCCCGGCTTCCTGGTGCATCTCCCTAGCGCGGCGCTCCTATCGGAACAGACAGGACATGCGCGCGGTGACGGTCGCCGGAGGCTGGCGCGCCACACGCGTGTGCGCTAACCCGCAGTGGCAGGCGGATGTGACCGTCACCGCCGGACGCCTCCCGGCTTCCTGGTGCATCTCTCCGGCGCGGCGCTCCTATCG
>NZ_JBYNRX010000086.1:0-78313 GCF_057785375.1 Roseiflexus sp. | reverse complement strand
CTCGACCGCCGACGCGCGTTGTGGATTGTTACACCTTGCATACCAAGCGCTCGAACATCTTGTCTAACTGTTGGGTAGGCGAAGGCATTGCCTTCGCCTACCCAACTGCCATTGCACTGCGGGCGAAAACCCTCGCCGAGGCGCGGTTCGATCGTGCGCACTGCACGTGCAAGCCCCGTTGGGGCTGCTGATGCCGATGGGCGATCATGCGTCTGTGACTGCCGGGGCGCGTTGACCGTTGCGCCTTGTGAACCGGACGCTCGAACCCCTTGTTTGATTGACCGCCATGTGGTATGACAATGCCTGCCCCTGACGGCAGGCGCGGTTTCGACCGGCTCAGCCACCGCCTACGAGACGGCGCCAGCCCCTCGACGGCGCCCCGGCTTCGACCGGCTCAGACCACAAGGCCGTCAACGGATGGTTCGGCATGCGCGCTGCGCCCGGCGGTTGAAGCCGCGGGCTACGGCATGCGAAGCCCGCCTTCGCAGGCTCTAGCGGAATTTAGTTTAGTGGCGCTCGCAGGCGAAAGATCGCCACCCCGCCTTCCTCATAGACGCACTCGAACAGCGGCGTTGTACGCAATGTTTCAGCGCGTAGCACGCCAGGGCGCCCGCTGGCGTACACATAGTCGTACCCGTGTTCGCGCATGAAGGCGGCGAGTTCCTCCGCGCTTGCGGACGCGCCATGGTCGCGCAGCCACGCGGTGTCGCGCTTGATGGCAGCGACATCTGCTGGCGCACCGTAGTTGTAGATGACCGGCGGCGTGCTGACCTGCCGCCCCGCCAGCGGTAGCAGCCACCATCCGCCGTCGGCGCCGCGATCCACGTCGTAGAGCCAGCCAGCCGTCCCCACCACGAAGCGCGCATCAGGCGGCGTGGCGCGCGCCGCCCACGCAATCGCTGCCAGGTCCGCTGTTCCGGCGAGCACCGTGTCGGGGCGAACAATGGCGCGCCAGTGGTTCGTTCCCCAGATCATCACGCCAACCGCCAGCGTAATGGCAATCAGACGCCAGGCAAACTGACGCCCGTCAGCGCATGGAGGATTTGACACAAAGACGCGAAGACGCAAAGGTGTATCGGGGTTATTAACAGACACTGCGTCTTTGCGCCTTTGCGTCATCTGTTTTGCAAAAAACCGCAGGGCATGCGTGTCGATTGCTGCTGCCCCGCCAGCGATCAGCAGCGCCAGCGGTGCGAACATGGTGATCATCAGCGCTTCGTTGGTGATGAATGAGAGATACGGCAGCCCGATGACGACCGGATTCGCCAGCAGCACCGCAGTAGCGCACCAGACAATGAGCCAGGCGGCAGCCCGCCTTCGCTGCCAGAGCGCCAGGAGCGCCCCTATGCCGCCGAGGGCGAGCAGTATCCGGTTTGTCCCTGCCCAGAGCAACTCTAGCGGCAGGGCGTTGTACGCGGCATTGCCAGCGATGTGCATGGCGGAACTGCCGGTTCCGGGCAGCGCCCGGCTCGCCAGCAGGACGATCCGGGGCGCGGTCATCGCCAGTGCGCCAGCAAGCGCAATGCCCAACCAGACGACCAGGCGGCGCCAGGAGGCGCTGTATTCTGTAAACAACAGCGCAGCGCAGGCTGCCAGCGTCAACACAAAGACAACGAAGTGCACCAGACTGAGACCTGCCAGCAAGAACGCCAGCAGCGCCGCCGAACTCAGTCCCGGATTGCGTCGCAGTGCATCCAGGGCAATCAGCGCAGCGGGCAGCATCAACATGCCGGTCAACAGGGTGTACCGTCCCCAACTCACATAGTACGCCGGCATGACCGACGCCAGACCAACGACCAGACCGGCGGCAGCGCCAGCAATCGGACGGCGCCAGAGACGCAGCGCCAGCGCGGCATATGCCGGAACCATCAATGCGCTCATCACCTGACCGCTCCAGAGCATCAGGTGCGGCAGACCTTCTGGCGAGCGAACGCCGCCTGCCAGCGCCACTGTCGCCACGAATACATGATATCCCCAGTGGTACGTTAACCCCTCGACAGGCAGGTACGGGCGGAGCGAGAGCGGCGCAGCGCCCTGCTCGACACTGACGCGAATCAGCAGTGCGTGGTGAACGGAGTCGACCCAGACGGGCAATGCAAGATCGCGGATTTGCTCGAAGCGAAGCCAGAAGGTCAGCGCTGCACTGCCAGCGATGACCAGATGCCAGATGCCGCCGTCGAGCGTGAACGTGGGTGCAATCACAGGGATGCGACGACGTGAGACGAGAAGGAGGACCAGGAAGACAACCAGTGCGAGAGGCGCCATCGGTGGGCGTATCGAAATGCCCAACCACGTGAGCCAGAGGTAGAGAAGCGCGATCAGGCTCAGGCTTGCCCCCACTGCCAGTGTAAAGCGTTCGAGGGCGGACTCTCCGGCGGTTGGCGCAATCTGCAGGAGGAGCGCCAGGCCAGGCAGAATCGCAAGAACAAGGGTAAGGAAAATGATGCCGATCAGGGAATTCACAATCGGTTCAACCAGACCATTGCGGATATCTATTCCTTTGAAAAACGTCCTCCTGATCGACGAGGATCTGATATGTGGGGATCAGACTGACGCGGTTCCGACTGGCGCGGTTCCGACTGGCGCGGTTCGGATTTGCGCCGCTCTTCTTCAAGGGCGCGGGCGATCAGGCGCTCGAAAAAACCGTCGCGCTTTTCTCCAGTGTCAGAGACCGGCTCAGATGACGGGGCAGCCTGTGATGGCGATGGCGGACCGAGGGCGACAATCTGCCGTTGGACCAGTGAAGCGATGCCGACATATACATCGATCAGCGTGACCGCCAGATCGCGCGCCAGGTCCGGGATCGAACGCTGCCCATCGATCAGCGTCAGCAGCGGACCAACATCTTCGCTGACCAGTGCTTGCGCCTGTTGGAGCGGCATCCGTAATGTGGGAATAGCGCCTAGCGCTGGCACATGGGGACGCACCGTCGCCCACGTCTGCGCCTGATGCTCCGCCAGTTCGATAATTTCCCATGGATCCATCCAGAGCGTCGGCGGGACTGGCGTGCTATCGGCGAGGAAGCGAAAGGGTGCATCAGGCTCGGCAAACATGCGCCCGATAGCATCCACGCCCTGCAATTCCGAGAGTTCGGCGTGTTGCGGGAGACCGTCGCGGAAGAACACGCGACCGATGTCGTCGCCAACCTGCATTTCCAGCACACCGCTGACCGAACTGTAGACCGCCATTTCGATCAGTTCGCGCAGCGGAAACTGGCTGAGAGAACCTTCGAGTTGCACGTCACGTCTCCGCGTTGCTCTCTTCTCGAATAATCAGACTGACTCAGTCGCGTTGGCAGGCTGGAAGCGGATGGTTCTCTGAACCAGGCGGTGCAGCGCCTTTTTGAGCTTCTCCAGCGCCGTTCCGCCGCCAGTTTGTGTGTCTCGGAGGGCGCGCCGCCCTCCGAATTTCCCGCCCGATCGTCCGCTGTGGCCATGGTATCATTACCACTCGATTGCACCGATACGCACGACTTGCACGTTCCAGATTGTCTCTCGCTATTATAGCGTATGCGTTGCGAAAAAGCGCCTGCTTCTGCAGAACGATAACGAGAAACCCTGGACGTCAGGCCCGCGTAGATGGTTGCAGGATCGTTACAAGCACAAGGAATGTTTGCCATGCGCACCGTCAAACAACGCATCGCCTCGCTCATAACGGCGGCTGTCTTCCTTGGGATTCTCTGGTTGATCCTTGGGCGCGTCTGGATTGTCATCTGGGTTCAGGTCCCCTGGTGGCTGCTGCTCTTGGGGGGCGTGATCCTGTTTCTGGTCATCGATTACATGGTGCATCGCGCGTTTGGGGGGAAACCATAGGTCTGGTTATTATGACAACGGAACGTTCGCTGTGCGACGGGAACCGCGCCGTTCGCGCCAATTGATGGGTTGATATGTTTCCTGAACTGACCGATCGCCAGCGCCGTATTGTTGCGCTGGCGGATGAACTTGCGGCGCGCTTCGCTGATCGCGCTGATCGGTATGACCGCGAGGGGAGTTTTCCTTTCGCCAACCTTGCCGACCTGCGCGACTCAGGGTATCTGCGACTGGTTGCACCGCCGCAGTGTGGCGGCGAAGGCGCCGATCTGTTCGAGATGACGCTGGCGCAGGAACGCCTTGCGCGCGGTTGCGGCGCAACGGCGATGGCGGTCGACATGACCATCCACCTGATCGGACGGCTGGCGGAAATGCCGTCGTGGCCCGAACCGATCTTTGAAATGGTCTGTCGCTCGGTGGTTGACGAGGGCGCGCTGATCAATTCAGCCGCCACGGAGGCGGATCTGGGCAGCCCGTCGCGTGGCGGTCTGCCCGCCACGCGCGCTCTCCCCGTGGACGGCGGCTGGCGCATCACCGGACGAAAATTGTTCGTCAGCATGGCGCCTGCGCTGCGCTGGTTTCTGGTCAGCGCCGCTCTGCCGCCAGACGATGAAGCGCCTCAGGGCGCAGCCGGCAGTTTTCTGGTCGAAGCCGGTTCACCAGGCATCCGCCTGGAGGATGCCTGGAGCGACTCGTTGAGTCTGCGCGCCAGCGCCAGTTATGATCTGATGCTCAATGATGTCTTCGTGCCGGCTGAACGCCTGGTCGAGCGCACGCCAGCCGGCGCCGCGCCGCGCCCTGGACCGCCGGCGCAGATGGCGTGGTTCGCACTGACCCTCTCGGCGGTCTACCTGGGCATCGGGCAGGCGGCGTATGACACTGTTTGCGCGTATGCGCGTGAACGTATTCCAACCGCACTTGGACGACCAATCGCCACGTTGCCAAACATTCAGCGGCGGGTCGGCGCTATGCAGACGGCGCTGAGCGCGGCGCGCAGCGTCCTGTACCAGACGGCGCACGCCTGGGTCGCCCGTCCGGCGGAGCGCAGCGCAATGGCGGCGCAGATTGCAGCGGCGAAGTATCTTTGCACCAATGCCGCCTGTGATGCAACCGATCAGGCGCTGCGGATTGCAGGCGGTTTTGCACTCACGCGCGCACTACCGCTCGAACGGTATTTCCGCGATGCACGCGCCGGTCTGACCCATCCGCCGAATGATGATGCAGCCCTGGAATTGATCGGAAGGCAAACGCTTGGAGTGTAAGCATGGATCTCGGATTGCGTGACCGGGTGGCGCTGGTGACCGGCGCCTCGAGCGGCATTGGCGCAGCGACGGCGCGCCTGCTGGCAGAGGAGGGCGCCGATGTCGTGATTGCATTTGGGCGCGACGAGACCGGCGCGCAGCGGACGATGGCAGCGGTCGAGGCTGCTGGCCGGCGCGCATGGTTCTGCCGCTTCGACATTGCCGATGCTGCTGCGGTCGAGGCTGCTGTTCGCGCGGCTGGTGCACAAACGGGCGGGTTCGATGTGCTGGTCCTGTGCGCCGGGCGCAATATCGTCACCCCGTTTGCCGACATCACACCGGAAGAATGGAACGCCGTCGTCGGCATCAACCTGAACGGCGCATTCTACACGCTGCGTGCTGCAATCCCGTTCCTGCGCAATGGCGCTGCAGTGGTGACGGTGGCAAGCGTCGCCGCGGTGACCGGAGCGCCGCACCATGCGCACTATGCAGCGGCAAAAGCCGGACTGGTGAACCTGACGAAGAGCGCGGCGCGGGCGCTCGCGCCGCGGGTGCGGGTCAACTGCGTCGCGCCTGGCATTGTGCTCACGCCAATGGGCCGCGATACTGTTGCCAGCCTTGCCCCTGATTATGCTCAGACGAAACTTGCGCTGCAACGCTACGCTGAACCGGACGAAATCGCGCGCTGCATTGTCTTTCTTGCCAGCCCGGCTGCCAGTTTCGTAACCGGAGCAACGCTTGATGCCAATGGCGGGCGGGATATGCGCTGATCACAATTGACGCTCCACGCAACAGATGCTACACTTGCGCTGATTGTGGATCGCCTGAGATGAGGGAGGGACGTATGTTCGAAAAGGTTGATCATATCGGTTTCGCCGTGCGCGACATCGACAGCGCCATCGCCTTCTACAGCCAGACGTTCGGGATCAGCGAGTGGGAACGCATACCGATGCCAGAGCGCCATATGGAAGTCGCTGCAACGCGCATGGGCGATATGCTGCTCGAACTGATCGCTCCAACGTCGGATGAAGCGGCGTTTGCGAAATATCTGAACGAACGCGGTCCCGGCATGCACCACATCGCCTACAAGGTGAACGATATCGTCGCTGCTCTGGCAGAGATCAAGGCGCGCGGCGTCCAGTTGATCGACGAAACGCCGCGCCCCGGTCTGCACGATACGCTGGTCGCCTTCCTCCATCCAAAGAGCTGCCAGGGTGTGCTGGTCGAACTGGTGCAGCATCGTCACTGATCGGCATCAGCCAGGCGCGCTTCAAACCAGCGCGCGAACGGAGCGCCCATGACGGAGCATCTACGCCGCAGCATTCTCATCTCGCTCGCCCTGGGTCTGTTCGTGGCGATTGCGCTGGGGCTGATCAGCGACATCCGCGAAGTTGCCGCAAGTTTCAGCGGTTTCGACTGGTCTGTGCTGCCGGTGGTGCTCGGGTTGACGCTCTTCAACTATGCGTTGCGCTGGCTGAAGTGGGACTACTATCTGCGGCGCATGGGGATGGGGAGTGGGGTCGGGTATTACGATAGCGTCCTGCTCTTTACCGGCGGTATGGTGATGGCAGTGACGCCTGCCAAGGTCGGTGAGGTGTTGAAATCGGTGCTGCTGAAGCGGCTCAATGGCACGCCGATTTCTGCGTCTGCGCCAATTGTTCTGGCAGAGCGGATTACCGATGGGTTGGCGATGCTTCTGCTCATGGGAGCAGGGCTGACCCTCTACCCGCCAGCACGCCCCGCGTTTGTGGCTCTACTCGTCCTGACAGTCGCCGGATTGCTGCTGGTTCAGTCGCAGCCGCTCATGCAGCGCGCGCTGGCAATGCTGGCGCGCCTGCCGGTTGCCGGTAAAGCGGCGCCGCGTGTGGCAACCGCCTATGAGAGCAGCCGACGCTTGCTGTCGTGGCGCTTGCTGTTCGTTTCGACCGTCATTAGCGTCGTGTCATGGTTTGGCGAGTGCGCCGCCATGTACTATGTGCTGGTCGGGCTTGGGGTTGCCGGCGAAGACTTGCTGCTGAAGGCGACCTTCGTCTTTGCGGCATCGACGCTCTTCGGCCTGGTGTCATTTCTGCCCGGCGGGTTGGGAGTGTCGGAAGCGTCGAGCACCGGATTGCTCGTGCTGCTTGTGCCGATGGCTGCCGGTCCTGCCACAACGGCGACGATCATCATCCGCTTCTGCACCCTCTGGTTCGGCGTGAGCCTGGGAGTCGTCGCACTGGCGCTGTTCAGCCGCCGGTATGGCGCAGCAGCGCAGGAGGGGTTAGGGGTTAGGGGTTAGGAGTGAGAAGTTAGGAGTGAGATTCTCAGTTCTTAGTTCTTGGTTCTCGGTTCTCAGTTCTCAGTTCTCAGTTCTCGGTTCTCCTCGATGAAACGGATTATCACTCTCCTTCTTACGCTCACCGCGCTGTTACTCCTCTCATCGTGCGCAACACGTCCGCTCCTTGGCGAGGTGACACTCTCGGCGAACGAGTTACGCCCCACGGGGTCCGGCGAGACGGTGACCATCGCCTATGCCATCGGTCGCCCGGCGCGGGTGACGGTGGCGCTGGTCGATGACCGGGGAACGCGCTATACGCTCCGCCGTGACGAACCACGCGCGCCCTCCGGCGAACCGTATGCGCTGCGCTTCGATGGCACGGCGCCAACCGACGATCCGACGCTGCTGCGGCGGATGCTTCCCGGTGGCGCATATACGGTGGTTGTCGAGGCGGTTGGCGAAGACGGCACACGTCAGGCGGCGACGCAACCGCTGACCATTATTGGTCAGGAAGCGCCGTTGCCGCTGATCGACAACCTGGTGATCTTCCCCGATACGATTTCGCCCAACGCTGACGCAATTGACGATGTGGCTGAGATTACTTATCAGTTGCCGACAACAGCAACGATCGATATTGTGGTGACCGCCCCGGACGGCGCCACATTCCCGTTCGTCACCGCTGCCGAAGAAGAACCGGCGCTGCAAAAACATGTCTGGAATGGGCGCACTGTTGACGGAACGCTGCTTCCTGATGGCGTCTACACGCTCATCATCCGGGCACAGGATCGTTTTGGCAATCTGGTCGAACAACGCCGATCGATCACGATTGCCGGCGGCGGGCAGCCGGAAGCGCTGATCACCTACAGCTACATGGCGCCGCAGTCGGTGATGCTCGGCGAGGTGATCACCGTGACCGTGCGCGTCCGTAATACTGGTACAGTGCCGATCCGCACCTACGGTCCGCCATCGGGATACGAGTACGACACCGATCAAGTTTTCTCGTCGATCGAAGATGGCGCATACGTTGCGCGATCCGGCGGATTCTGGCGGGTTGGCGTCGATTGGGACGCCAACAGCGGCGGCGCTGCGAAACGCTATCCCTACCGTTGGGCAATCTCGCCGCGACCGCCGGAGCAGTGGCGGATTCCGTTTGAAGAGGACATGCTCATGCCCGGCGAAGAAGCGGAGATCGTCGGGCGTATTCGGATTCGCCAGCCAGAGACGAAGATGGGCTTTTACGTCGGACTGATCCAGGACGGGGTCGGGTTCTTCCAGGATCGCACTGGTCGCACCATCATCAATGTCGGGTTCTGATGCGACCGTCACCTTTCTGCAATCGGGAGCGTAAAGAAAAACGTCGAACCGCGCCCTGGTTCGCTTTCGACCCAGATACGTTCGCCGTGCGCCTCAATCGCCTGTTTACAAAACGCCAGCCCCAAACCGGTGCCGCCACGGCGTTCCCCCACCTGGCTGAACTTGGCGAAGATGCGCTCACGATCGGCGGGGGCAATCCCCACCCCCTCGTCGTTGACCGTTACGAGAATCTTTTCCTGACCATCGTCGGCGCGGTTGACGGCAGCCTGCACCCGCACCCGTCCGCCGCGGTTGCTGAACTTGATAGCATTGCTGACCAGATTTTGAATAACGCGCCCCACAAGACCGAGATCGGCATAGATACACTGTATGCCCTCATCAACGCTGATCTCGATGGTAATGTCGTGATCCAGCGCCAGTGAGGCCAGCCGCTGCACGGCATCGGCAACAATGCTGCGAATCTCTCCACGGCAGCGTTCGATCGGCATGCGTCCGGCTTCGAGACGGCTGATGTCGAGCAGCGTATTGATCATATCCAGCATATTCGTGGCGCTGGTATTCGCAATCTGCACCACATAGCGTTGCTGATCATTCAACGTGCCCGACACTCCGCGCATCATCAATTCGAGCGATGCCATAACGCTGGAGAGCGGAGTGCGCAGATCATGCACGATCATATGGGTCAGATCGTGCCGCAGGCGATCCGCTTCGCGTGCTTCGGTAATATCGCGCAAAACGAGCAGCGCACCGCCGTGGCTATCGCCACTGCTCTGCGCCCGCAGCACCGACCATTCCAGATACCGCAGGCGACCAGGGCTTCCGCTCAATTCGCCCGCGATAAACTGAGCAGCGCTGGTCAGAGCATCATCGATGGCGCGCTGCAACGCCGCACACTCTTCGGCAGGGTAGGCGGCGGTCTCAAACCAGCGCGCCAGAAATGCATCGATGGGCATACCCTGAATGCCAGCAATATCGAGCGCGGTCAGTTCAGCGCATGCTGCGTTCGCCAGCGCAACCGAGCCATCAGCGCTGATCAACATAATGCCTTCACGGGTTGACGCCAGGATCGATGCCATCTGGTCGCGCGCCGTGCGCACGGCGCCAAAGAGTTCGATGCTTTCGATCGCCACTGCCGCCTGTGAGGCGAACAAGACGACCGTTTCCCGGTCAGACGGCTCTGGCAGCGCATTGGCGTAAGCGGCGCACACACAGCCCAGTGTGCGCTGGGTGGCGCGGAGCGGAACGACGAAGAGCGTATAGCGTGGCGAACGTCCTGGCGCATCGCCATCGGATGCCAGCGTATCGGGGCGCCCGGTGGTAATCACACGGCGCACAACGCTCAGCAACCGATCATCGATTGGCACACGCAGACCGATGGATACAACCGGATGCACGTTGCCGTCTTCCGGCAACAGCGCCATTGTGCCGAGCGCACCGGTCATTTCCGCGATCCCGCGCGCCGTCATGCTCAAGATCTCGCGAGGACTGCGCAGCGTCGTGTTGATCGCCATGCCGAATGCATTGAGCGCCGTCAGACTGCGCAGGTTCTGTTCCAGTTGCTCATTGGTGCGCGCCAGTTCCTGCGCGCGTCGCGCCAGCGCCTGATCGACCTTCTGGAACTGCCGCGCGTTTTCCAGCGCAATCACCGCGTAATCAGCCAGCGCTTCGAGGAGATGCTGATCCTCGATGGTGAATGGGCGCTGATCACGGCGATTGATGACCTCGATGACCCCTTCCACACCGCCAACGCTGCGCAGCGGCACCGCCAGCAGGGTGCGGGTCGTATACCCCGTTGAAAGGTCCATCGAACGATAGAATCGCTTATCGGACTGCACATCATTCGAGATCACCGATTTCCCGGTTGTGACCACGTACCCGACGATGCCAACGCCGCGCGGCAACCGCTGCCCCAGGATGCGTTGCCCGACCTGCCCGGTCGTATAGGCGAAGACCATCTCACCCGTATGCTCGTCGGTGAGCAGCAGCGAACTTTCCTCCACGTTCAGCAACTCTGTGACCTGACGCAGGATAATGCCCGGCACCTGTTGCGGGTCGATCGACGACGTAATAATGCGCCCGATGCGGTTCAAGACCATCAACTGCTGCGCCTGACGTTCTGTGCGCTCATACAGCCAGGCGCGGTCGAGTGCAACCGCCGCATGCGTCGCAATGGTCATCAGCAGATTGACGTGCTCCTGACGATACACATATCCTGCACGGGAACTCGCCAGCACAATGACGCCGATCAAGCGCTCGTCTGCGATTAACGGCACGCCAAGCCAGGCTGGACCCAGCACGCGCCCATCGAGCATACGTGGTTGGATGCCGCGCTGTTCGCATGCTTCGGCATAGTTGCCGACACTCAGCGGCTTTCGTTCCCTGATGACCACACCCACAAGCCCGTCGTCGACCAGCCATCGTCCGCTTGCAGGCTGTGGTTGCCCGTCGTGCACCAGATACACCGGCTCCAGTTCATCGGTTTGCGCATCGTACAACGCGATCAGGAAGGTTGGCGCTTCGACGACGCGCTGTGCTGCCGCGTGGATGGCGGCAAACAGTTGGGTACGGTCAAAGGCGCCGCTGAGCAATTGCCCAATCTCATTCAATGTTTGCAATTGCGCCGTCTGATCGTCACGCCGCCCAAGGTTGCCGAGCAGCGCCAGCGCAGGACCGGACTGTGCAGCGATTGACCCGAGCAACACCGCAAGATCGGGAGACCATACTGGATCGATCAGACACAACCAGCCAATCAGGGTATGCCGCGCACGCAACGGAGCAAAACAGATCACGCCTGCATCGTGCCGGGTTGTAACCACGACTTCCCCGGCGCGCAACGCAGCAAGTTGATCATCGTCCGGCATCTGAGCAGCGCCAGTGCTGTGCGCCACACGCGGCTCTCCCGCGATCAGGAGAATGACCTGGCAATCACGCGGTGCGAAGGTGCGCTCGAACGTTGTAGCCACACACGCGACCCCCGCATCGAGACTTGTGGCCAGCGACAAATCGGAACCGAGCCGGTGCATCAGGTCGACGCCATTGAGATCAGGTGCGGGCATGCAACTCATAATGGTTTGCTTCAAGTAGAGAATAGCCCAATTTTACCCGCATTTTACCAGAGAGCGACGCTTTGGGCAAAGGTCATATCGCTTTTGCACGTGTGTCGTATGCGTGCTATACTCACATTCTGTAGTTCGTTACATGAGTCCACTGCACAAAGGCTTAACCACCAAGCAAGGACACGAAGCGCACGAAGGGGAAGAACCATGAAGCGTATGTCCTTTGTGTCCCTTTGTGACCTTCGTGGTTTCGTGGTTACCGCTTTTTTGCAGTGAAGTCTTCCATGCTTTGGTTCCCAATCATGAGCAGCGCATTGCGTACAGTCTGGTGGGAAGCGGGTCAGGTCTGCCTGATTGACCAGCGGTTGTTGCCGAACGAAACGACCATTGTTCGCTGCTCGACGGTCGAGGATATCGCCCGCGCCATTCGCACGATGCAGATCCGCGGCGCTCCCGCCATTGGCTGCGCTGCGGCGTATGGCATGGCGCTTGCGGCGTGGGATGCCGCGCGCTCTGCGGCCGATGGCGATCATCAGCGTGTCTACGATTACCTGGCAACGGCAAAAATGCTCCTCGACGCCCAACGCCCGACGGCGGTCAACCTTAGCTGGGCGACACGGCGCGTCCTAGAGTCGACGCGCCGGTTGATCGATCCTTCTCCTGAAGCCATTGCGCATGCGGCGCTCACCGAGGCGCACGCCATCCTGGCGGAAGACCTGGCAATGTGCCATGCCATCGGGCGTCACGGTGTGGCGTTGATCCCGCCGCGTGGTCACGTGCTGACGCACTGTAACGCCGGCGGACTTGCCACTGCCGGCTATGGCACGGCGCTGGCGCCGATCCGCACGGCTCACGAACAGGGTCGCCCGATCCATGTGTATGTCGATGAGACCCGCCCGTTCCTCCAGGGTGCGCGGCTGACCGCATGGGAATTGCTCCAGGAGCGTATCCCAATGACCCTGATCACCGATACCATGGCAGGATACTTTATGAAACGCAGCGAGATCGATTGCGTCCTGGTCGGTGCTGATCGCATCGTCGCCAATGGCGATGTCGCCAATAAAATCGGCACCTACAGCCTGGCAGTGCTGGCGCGCGCGCATGGCATCCCATTCTTTGTGGCAGCGCCATCGTCCACGATCGATCTTGCCCTGCCAAACGGAGATGCAATCCCTATTGAAGAGCGCAGCCCTGAGGAAGTGGTCACATGCTTCGGTCGGCGGATTGCGCCAGAGGGCGTGGTCGCAGCGCATCCGGCGTTTGATGTGACACCGGCCAGCCTGGTGACGGCGATCATCACCGAATGCGGCGTTGTCTATCCGCCGTTTGACGTTCAGTTGCAACAGGTGGCATCGGGGTCTCGTTGACGTATGCCATTGCCCTTTCAACCAGCGTGCCTGCCGTTGGCGCTTGGCGCTCTTCCCCATCGCAGCGCTGCACAGGCGCTCGATATTTCGCGCCGGTACGCGGGAACGTTGCTTGCATGGCCACAGTTGCCGCAACGCAGTTTTCGCGAACAATGTCTGGTGCAAAGCGTCATCGGGTTTCCCGGGCTGGTCGTTGATGCTGCCGCACTGCGGGTGTACGTCGATCGCAATGAAGCGGAACGCCGGATCGACTCGTTGCTGCTTGCGTACCTTGAACACACTATCAACTATGCGGCGCTGAGCGCCGATGACGCCGCCGGGCTCGCCGAAATAGCGCGCATTGGCGGAGAACGCGATCTGCGCGCGGTTAAGGGTCAGATCCTGGGACCGATTAGCGTGGCGCTGCAACTGACCGATGAGCACGAGCAGCCGTTGATCTACGATGACATGCTGTTTGATGCGATTGCGCACCTGTTGCGATTGCGCGTGGCCTGGCAGGAGTTGCGGTTGAGCGAAGTTTCACCCGCTACCATCATATGCGTCGATGAACCGTTGCTTGAAGCCGTTGCGTCGCCGTTCTTCCCGCACGACTGGAACCGCGTCGCAGGGCAGATCGACGACGTGCTGGCAGGGATCAACGGATGTCGCGCACTGTGCGTGTGCGGCGACGTCGATCTTCATCGCCTGATGCAAACGTCGGTTGAGTTGTTGATCGCCGATGGCGCCACATATCGACGCACGTTCGCATCCGGGTGCGACGCATTGATCGCATTCCTGGAACGTGGCGGCATCGTCGGCATTGGGATCGTTCCGTCCGACAACGAACGTCTGGCGACGGCATCGGTTGAGTCGCTCTTTCACGAGTTCACGCTCCTGCTCGATGATTGGACGGCACGAGACGTTGCGCGTGATCAATTGCTGCAACAGACGGTCATTTCGCCAGCGCAGTCGCTTGGCTATCTCGATAGCGCCAGCGCCGAACGGGCCTTGCATCTGCTTGCTGGAGTTTCTCAGCGGATACGTGAAGAATATGCATTGATCTGACAGGTGTGCCTATGCGTCGTATCATTGTTACCGGCTCGCTGGCCTACGATTACATCATGGTGTTTCCTGGATCGTTTCAGGACCATATCGTTCCAGAAATGCTCCATAAGTTGACCGTCAGCTTTCTGGTCGATACCATGCGCCGTATGCGCGGCGGGGTTGCGGGGAATATCGCCTATACCCTGGCGCTGCTCGGCGAGCGTCCGCTGGTGCTGGCGAGCGCAGGACAGGATTTCGGTGAGTATCGCGCCTGGATGGAGCGTCAGGGCATCGATACCAGCGGCATTATCGAAGTGAGCGAAGACTTCACCGCATCGTGCTTTATCAACACGGATCGCAACAACAATCAGATCGTTGCGTTCTATCCGGGCGCGGCGAGTTATTCGCGCCATCTGTCGCTCGAACAGTTGAACCTGGGACCTGACGATATTGTGATTATCTCGCCAACCGATCCAGACGCTATGGTGCGCCATGCCGCCGAGTGTCGCCGTATGGGCGCGAAGTTTGTCTTCGATCCCGGCAAACAGACGCCGCGCCTGAGCGGCGAACAGATCCTGGCAGGAATGCACGGCGCAACCGTACTGGTCGGGAACGACTATGAGTTCGCCATGATGGCGCAGGCGACCGGACGTTCGGTTGACGAGTTGCTGCACGCAGCGCCATTGACGGTTGTGACGCGCGGCGAACAGGGATCGACCATTTACGATCAGCAGCGCAATGAGATGCACCATGTGCCGTCCGCGCCGGTTGAGAAGGCGGTCGATCCGACCGGCGCCGGGGATGCCTACCTTGGCGGATTCGTCTTCGGGCTGGCGCGCGGGATGCCGCTGCCGGTTGCGGGGCGCGTGGCTGCGCTGGCTGCATCGTATGCCATCGAGCACCGCGGTTGCCAGGAGCATTCCTACACGCCAGGCGAATTCATAGCGCGTTACGAGCGCGTCTTCGGGCGTGCGCCGGAACTGACGCAGCGGAGCGTGGTTCCGGCGCTGCGGTAACCGAATGCTCATTGTCGGGCGAGATCGGGTCATAGACGTGTCACATGACCCCGATAGAATGGTAAAAGATGCGTAGCCAGCAGGCGATCTTGTTGGCTGCGCATATCGATTGCACGTTTAAACAGAGGAGAATCAACGCATCATGGGGAAGACCTTCGATATCAAAGACGCCAGCCTGGCAGACTACGGTCGCCGCCGGATCGATTGGGCGGAGACCGAGATGCCGGTGCTACGCCAGATCCGTGAACGCTTTGCCAGCGAACGCCCACTTGTGGGTGTGCGTCTGTCCGCCTGCCTTCACGTGACGGCGGAAACCGCCAATCTGATGCGGACGCTCGCCGCCGGCGGCGCCGATGTGGTGCTCTGCGCGTCCAACCCGCTCTCTACACAGGACGATGTTGCCGCCTCGCTCGTCGTGCACGATGAAATTCCGGTCTATGCCATCAAGGGCGAGGACCACGAAACCTATTACAAACATATCATCGCCGCGCTCGACCACAACCCGCACATTACGATGGACGACGGCGCCGATCTGGTGACCGGCGTGCTCAAACAGCGCCCCGATCTGATCCCCGCCATGCTGGGCAGCACCGAGGAAACCACCACTGGCGTCATCCGTCTCAAGGCGATGGCAGCCGATGGCGTACTGACGTTCCCGGTCATTGCAGTCAACGATAGCGACACCAAACATCTGTTCGACAATCGCTACGGCACCGGGCAGAGCACGCTCGACGGGATTTTGCGCGCGACAAACGTGCTTCTGGCGGGCAAAACATTTGTTGTTGGCGGCTATGGCTACTGTTCACGCGGGATTGCCGAGCGCGCGCGCGGCATGGGCGCGAATGTCATCGTCACGGAGGTCAATCCGATACGGGCGCTGGAAGCCGCGATGGACGGGTACCGGGTCGTTCCGATGCGCGAAGCCGTGAAGGTTGCCGATTTCGTCGTCACCGCGACCGGCAACAAGAATGTGCTCGATGCGGAAGACTTCGCCGTAATGAAAGACGGCTGCATCGTCGCCAACTCAGGGCATTTCAACGTCGAGATCAACATTCCCGATCTGGAAGCGATGGCGGTCGAAAAGCGCCAACCGCGCGCGTTCGTCGATCAGTACATTCTCAAGGATGGGCGCCGGATCAATCTGCTCGGCGAAGGGCGCCTGATCAATCTGGCAAGCGCCGAAGGGCACCCCAGCGCCGTGATGGATATGTCGTTCGCCAATCAGGCGCTGGCAAGCGAGTATCTGTTGACCCACAAAGGCAAGCTGCCGAACGGCGTGCACGCCCTGCCGAAGGAAGTGGACCGTGAGATCGCGTCGCTCAAACTCAAATCGATGGGTATTGCCATCGATACGCTGACGCCCGAACAGGCGAAGTACCTGGCGTCCTGGGAAGAAGGAACGTAAACGAGGAACCTATGTCGACATCCTTTATGAAATCACCACGCCTTTTCTTCACCTCAGAATCGGTGACAGAAGGGCACCCGGACAAAATCTGCGATCAGGTGTCGGATGCAGTGCTCGACGCCTTTCTGTCGCACGATCCGCGCGCCCGCGTCGCCTGCGAAACCGCGACGACCACCGGGCTGATCGTTGTCATTGGCGAGGTGACTTACGAGCAGGGATACATTCCCATTGAGGAGATCGTCCGCAAGACTGTCAAAGATATCGGTTACACCGACGCTTCCTATGGCTTTGATGCTGACACCTGCGGCGTTATGGTCGCCATCCACGGGCAATCACCCGATATTGCACAGGGGGTCAATCGGGCGCTGGAAGTGCGCGGCGATGGGCATGTGACCGATGAAGAAGTCGCAACGATTGGCGCGGGCGATCAGGGAATGATGTTTGGGTTCGCCTGCAATGAGACGCCTGAGTTGATGCCGCTGCCGATTGCGCTGGCGCACCGTATTGGCCGGCGTCTGTCGCGGCTGCGCAAGGAGGGCGTGCTGCCCTACCTGCGCCCCGATGGCAAGAGCCAGGTGACCGTCGAGTATTCGTATGGGCGTCCGGTGCGCGTCGATACGGTGCTGGTCAGCAATCAGCACGCCCCCGACGTGACCCAGGAGCAGATCCGCCACGACATCATCCAACACGTCATTCAGGCGGTCATTCCAGCCGAACTGCTTGACGACCGGACGAAATACTTCGTCAACCCAACGGGGCGCTTTGTCATCGGCGGTCCCATGGGGGATAGCGGACTGACCGGGCGCAAAATCATCGTCGATACCTATGGCGGCATGGCGCGCCACGGCGGTGGCGCCTTCTCGGGCAAAGACCCGACGAAAGTCGATCGTTCCGCAGCCTACGCCTGCCGCTGGGTCGCCAAGAATGTCGTGGCCGCCGGTCTGGCGGACCGCTTCGAGATCCAGGTGTCATACGCGATCGGTGTTGCCCGCCCGCTCTCGATCAGCGTCGAATGCTTCGGCACCAACAAGGTCTCCGAAGAAACGATCGTCCGGCTGATCGATGAACACTTCGACTTGCGCCCTGGTGCAATCATCCGTGATTTGCGCTTGCGCCGCCCGATCTATCGCCCGACGGCCGCCTATGGGCACTTTGGGCGCGACGACATCGACGCGCCGTGGGAGCAGACCAACCGCGCCGAAGCGCTGCGGCGCGCGGCAGGGGTTTAGGAGGGGAAAGGCGACACTGCCCCGATGTGCCGAACCAGCCCCGCGCCAACCTCCCCGCCTGGCGGCTGATGGTTTTTGAATAATTATTCCGTTATCCGCCTTGTAGCCCGGCGGCTGACGCCGTGGGCTACGGTTGTGAAGCCCGCGCAGGCGGGCTTCACCGGGCGATACCAGATATTACCCCCCAACCTCCCGCAAGCGGGGGGTTGGGGGGCGTGCCGCCGGGCGTCCACCTGTGCGGTTCGGCAAGCCCACCACACGTGGACGCCGCCGTTTCCGTCCGCGCAGGCGAACAGTCGGGCCGCAGGTCCCATCAGGGGCGATGTCAATCACTGGCAGCCGCAGCGTCGTTTCCTGACCCAACATGCCTGCATTCCATCCCCTGGCGCCCGTTGCCTTCATTCCCGGAATACGGTAGAATATGAGGCTGAGGCGTCGTAAGGAGCGCACATGCAACTCTTCAACCATCATGACCGCACCAGACGTTTGCTGAAAGCCTTTCGCACCAATTTTCTGTTTCTGATCTCGGATGGCGCCTATCCGCCGCATCGTCAACAGCGGCTCTATCAGTGGTGCCGGAAGGTCGGGCTGGATTGGGCCGCCGCCCAGGCGCATGTAGCCCCGGAATCGACGGCATTTTTGCAGAGCGTCATCCAGCGCAGCGTCAACGATGGCATTATCGCGCCGGAAGAAATGCAAAACCTGCAGCGCCTGCGGCGGCGGCTTGGGCTGCCGGAGGATGTGGAGCCGATGGCGCGGCTCTATGATCTGGTCGAGCGCAAGATCGAACGTCTGCTGGCTGAACGCGCCGCCTATCTGAGCGAGGAGCAGGTGGTCAGGAATCTAGCGGAACAGATCAGCGCCTACCATCTCCCGCAGGATCGCGAAGGGCGTCTCCAGCGCCTGTTGCAGCAACAACACGTCTATGCCCGGCTCATGGCCGGCGTTTTGCCGGTGATTGCTGCGCCCATCGATCTGCCGGACGGCGAAGTGTGCCATGACTGCCGCGCGATCTCGTTCATCGAAGCCAGCGCAGCCGCGCGCTATTCAGGAGCCGGTTATCTGGCGGTGACCTGCAAGCGGATTATGGTGCTGGCGCCGCAAGGCGGCAGCGCCACGCGCTGGAATGACATCCGCCACGTCCAGTTGCAGGGCGATCGCGCCGTGCAGATCGTCACCGCAACCGCCAACCTGCTCGTGTACTGCAACGAACCGCAAGTACGTCGCCACGCTGATCATCGGCGCCATGCGACGGTACACCCGCCACGACCCTCAACCGCCTCTCTCGAACAAGCGCCTTGCGCCAAACCCGGCATCGCTGGCATCTTGACCGATCCCGGCGATGCCGGGGCAAGCCAGTCGCCCTGGTGCAACTTCAGCGTATATCACCCGCTCCAGATGAATGCCCGGAGTTGTCCGCGACCGGGACTGGAGCGCGGTTCGGGATGCGCACCGGCGTCCGCTCCAGATGAATGCCCGGAGTCGTCCGCGATCTTGACCGCGCGCTGCAAACGCCGGACTCGAGCGCCTGACCGACCGAGATGTGCGGGTGTGCGCTGCGGTACAGGTTTGCAACGTCGACAGATCCGATCGATGATGCCGTGACAAGGATGAAAACACATAAGCCGGGACAACTCACTGTCCCGGCTTTTCGTGGATCACTGGCAATGGAGCCGATGGTCGGATTCGAACCGACGGCCTGCTGTTTACGAAACAGCTGCTCTACCGCTGAGCTACACCGGCATTCGCCCGGTATTGTAGCACAGAGCGCGGTGTGTTGCAAGCGACGCAAAAGCAATCATTCTTGACAACCTCTGCACAGCGTGCTACCATTTTACGTGCTCCGCCGGTGTAGCTCAGTGGTTAGAGCGAACGACTCATAATCGTTAGGTCACTGGTTCGATCCCAGTCACCGGCACCACTTTCATCTGCAATTCAGTCTCTGAATGGACTCTGGCGCCGAAGATGCACATGCGGCGCCACTATTATTCATACGACCCAAAGGAACATGATGGAACCGCCGTTCCCCGGAATGGACCCCTATCTCGAAGCGCCGAGCCTCTGGCCCGATGTGCATCATCGGTTAATCACACTGATGTGTGACCAGTTGCAGGCGCAGTTGGCGCCGCGCTACCGGGCGGTCATCACGCCCTACGTGCTGTTCGAGAGCCTGGAGATTGCGCCGGTGCGCCGGGCTGTGCCCGATGTGGCCGTGGTTGAGCGCGCCTCTTCCGGCGCAGCGCCCGGCAGCCCCGCGGCGCTGGAGGACGCGCCGCTCACCCTCCCCGCGTTGATGGAGACGCCGGTGGAGTATGCGCGGATTGAGATTCGCACCGTGCGCGACCAGACGCTGGTGACCGCGATTGAACTCCTGTCGCCCGCCAACAAGCGTCCCGGTCCCGACGGCGCAGACGCCTACGAGAAGAAGCGGCAGGAACTCTTTGCCAGCACCGCTCACCTGCTCGAAATCGACCTGCTGCGCGGCGGGCAGCGCCCCCGCCTGGCGCGCCCGCTGCCTGATGCGCCCTACTTCATTCTGTTGAGCCGGGCGCAGCGCCGTCCCTACGTCGAAGTCTGGCCCCTGACGCTACGCGACCCGATCAAGCCCGTGCCGGTTCCCCTGCTCCCGCCCGACCCGCCGGCGGCGCTGGATGTGGGCGTGGCCATTCACGAAGCGTACCGCCGCGCGCGCTACGACCTGGAGATCGACTACACGCAACCGCCGCCGCCGCCGGACCTCGCGCCCGACGATGCCGCCTGGCTCGATCATCATCTGCGCGCGCTGGGATTGCGTCCGTCATCCCAGTAGCCCGCCGTGCCCCAGTTCGACAATCGCCCGCCGTGTGACTCGTTCGCCTGCCAGCAGTCGCGGCAGCAGCAGATCGACGATGTTGACGGCGCGTGAACGGACACATCCAGGCGCGCCAAGGATCGGCACACCCTGTTTTGTCCCATCGTCGAGGTACGCCAGCAACAGCAGATTGCCGGGTTCGACCGGCGCGCCGTAGTGCTCAATGTGCCCGCCAGCGATACGAATCCCCTGGGGGGTGACGTCGTCGCGGTCCATAATCGATGTCTCGCCCGCGGTGATCAGAAGGTCGCAGCCAGATGCGTGCAGCGCGGCAATGCCCTCTGCCACCTCCTCTTCATCCAGCCCGGCATACCGCACGACGGCGATAGTCGATCCGAGTTCGGTCACACGCCCTTCGATGGCAGGCAGCACGAGACGGGTAATGCGCTCACGCGCTTCCGGGCTGACGACCAGCAGCACACCGACGTGCCGTTGGAGCAACCGGCGCATCCCAACAACGCCTCCCGCTTCGGCGCCGATCTGCTCCGCTCGCTGGATCAACGCTTCAGGGATCGCAAAGGGAATGATCTTGATCGTCGCCACACGCTTGCGTTCACGCACCAGAGCATGGTTCGGCAGCGTGGCAATGGTCAGTCCATCGATCTCGTTGATCGCCAGCAGAGCAGGCACATCCACCTCGACCACGCCATCGGCCTCTGCCAGGAGATTGACGCGGCTGTGCACGGCGTCGGTCGGCACTATGCCCGGACGCCGCACGGCATCGGCGAGACGCTGTGCGGCATCGTCTTCGTGAACGTCGCCGGGTTCCAGCACCGCCACGCGCACGGTTGCGATCCCCAGCGTAGAGAGACGCGCCACGTCATCAACAGTAATGCGACGACCTTTGGGCAACACCTTGTGTCCGGCAGCATCGGCAATGTTGTGACGCAGAATGTGACCAACCGCCTGATCGATAGGAAGGGTTGTCAGAAACATGGCGCAACCTCACGTGGCGGATTCAAGCAACGCACGAGCGTCAGCATAGGTTTCAGGCGTATCGATATCGAGCAATGGACGGTCGTCATCGAAATGGACATAATGGACGCGCGACGGATTGCGGGCAATGACGCCGCGCGCCCCCTGATCGCCCTCGATGGTGAGCAGTTCTGTGAACACCGACCGGTCGAAGAGCACCGGGTTGCCGCGCATACCGGCGAACACCGGCGCGACGATTGGCGCCCGTTCATTGC
Source organism: Roseiflexus sp. (assembly GCF_057785375.1). Taxonomy (NCBI): domain Bacteria; kingdom Bacillati; phylum Chloroflexota; class Chloroflexia; order Chloroflexales; family Roseiflexaceae; genus Roseiflexus; species Roseiflexus sp. Next base: position 56,555 of record NZ_JBYNRX010000086.1, on the reverse strand, counting down.
ACCAGACCCTGACTAACGTCTCGATGATCGTTGCTGTGACAAAGGGTTGGTCGCCAAGCAGAATGACCGCTGCTGCGGTCTCGGGCGATAGAGCGGCAATGCCAGCGCGAAGCGACGTGCTCTGACCGGCGGCAGCGAGCGGGTTCGGCGCCAGGCGCACCGGAAGATCGGCAAGCGCCGCGGCAACCTCTTCGCCTGCGCTTCCAGTGACGACGATCACCTCATCGAGCCTGGCGGCAAGCGCGGTTTCCACAATCGCGCGCACGATTGGGCGTCCCCGCCAATCGAGGAGTTGCTTGGGTTGCCCCATGCGTGACGATGTACCGGCTGCGAGGATGATACCAGCAATCACCGGTCGATCAAGGTGAGCGCTTTTGTTCATACAATTCCATGAGCGGTACACCAGACCGTTCAAGACGTAGAACCGGCTGGCGGTCGGCGATCCAGCGTTCAATTTTGGGATGAGCGGCAAAACCAGTTTGTCGATACGCCACAATGACATAATCAGCGTCGGCAATATCGGCTGGCGTCCCTTCCAGCCCATACCGGCTGAAGAGTGAGCCAGCGCCGGGCGCCAGTGCGATGCGCACATCAGGACGCAATCGCCCGAGAAACTGGTAGGTCAACAGCACATCGTGACTCCAATCCTCTGCCCATACTACCGCGCCGGGCGCGGCGTGCGTGTTGATGTACGGCAAGGCGGCAGCATACGTTTCGCACCAGTAGGTCGTTTCCAGCTTCATGCGCGTGGCGCCGCGCAATCCCCCCACAGTTTCGGAGTAGTAGGAAAGCAGGTGGGGGTACATCTGCGTCGCAGTGGCCAGATGCGGCGTAAACAGCAATGCACACAACAGCACAGCGACCGGTGTTGCGCTGTGCGCCAGCCCTCGCTGCGCGAACCTGCGGCGCAACTCGCATCCAATCCTGCCGAGACCGACGCCAGCCAGCATAGCAACGAAGAAAAATGCTGGCATAAACAACCGCTCATTGTCATACACCATCGTTCGCCCAGTCGTCAACGCCAGCAGCGGCACGATCACACCGAGCGACCAGAGTGCGATCTGCGCGCCCTGGTCGCGTTGCTCTGGTAAAGCGGAACGGAATGCACCAATGCCGCGAACAATGCCAGCAAGCGCCATGAGAGTGATTGCCAGCGGCGTGACTGCGATCAGCATGACGAACGGAAAGTGCCATGGCGGCGGCATCAACGCTTCACCAAAATACCACTGCGCGATCTTCCAGTGATCCACGGTAATGAAGCGGATGTATGCAATCAATCGCGCAATCGTATCGTGATACAGCCATGGCCACAATGCGACGAATGTCGGCAGACCGATGCCCCCGGCAACGATCACACGCCGCAGCAGGAACCCATGGCGGGCGAATGCCAGTGTCCAGACCAACAGCATCGGCAGGACGAACAGCGCATTGATTTTCGTCGCCAGCGCCGCGCCAAGCGCTACATCCCAACCCATACTGCGGCGCTGGCGCGTATGCCAGAAGAGCGCCGTCATCAGGAAGAACGCAACTGCCGCTGGAACATCGAGCGCCGCAAGGTGGGCATGAAAAAAGAAACGCGGCATCGTCATCAGCGCTGCGACTGACGCTACACCCGCCCAACCGCCAAAACTGCTCGCCACTGTGGTGTACAGCACCCCAATAGCAATGGCGACCAGCAACATATTCCCCAACCGATGCGCTGGCAGGTCGTCGAGGAACTGGCGGGCAACCTGCCAGACCATGCCCGACCAGATTTTGTCGAGCGGCGGATGTTCGTGGTTGGCTTCCCAGAAACGCTTGATTGCATCTGGTTGCAGTGCGTCGCCGGGATTGGCTGCCAGCAATTCGAACCAGCCGGCATATGAGCGCGCTGCTACGATGTACGCTGGTTCGTCCCACGTCAATCCGATCTGTGGTTCGGTAATGAATAGCAGCAACAGACTCAGCACCGCCAGAGCGATGGACACAACAGTACGGCGTGTAATAGACCTCTTTTGCGCGTCGTCAAACGCATGTAGCTGGGGAATAGACGAAGAAGGATCTGTCATGACTGCATTTGTCGCAGACGTTCTGTCTGCACGTCGCTTGTGCCTGGCGCAACACTATCATTGAACACCGCGCCTCCTTTTGATGATAGCACGCAGTGTGCGCCATCGCAACGCGGGCGCCGGTTTGGGGTGCAGGCACGATTTGTCAGGAAACGACGCTCCGGCTGCCAGCGATTGACATCGCCCCTGATGGACCTGCGGCCGACCGTCCGCCTGCGCGGACGGGAACGGCGGCATCCACTCGCGGTGAGCGTGCCAAACCGCGCAGGTGGACGCCCGTTTGAGAACATAATCCGGTATCGCTCAGTTACAGGACTGACGCGGTGGCGCATGTTCTGGCTTCGCCAGCGCCTGCGGAAGCGCGGCGCTCCTGGTTAGGTGGTGCGGTGCGGCGGCTTGGCCGCCGCACCGCACCAACAAAGAAGACAAATACCGCTCTGCCGAAGGCAAAAAGAGCCGTCACGCGGCTCATCCGTAAGGTGACCGCGTAACTCCTGTCAGCTAAGCCCGCGCAGGCGGGCTTCGCAACCGTAGCCTGCGACTTCACTCGCCGGGCTGCTACAACGTCGCGCGCGGACCCGCCGGATCCCTGCCAGTCAGAGATTGCGTATGCTATAATGCGAAGGGTATTTTACGCTTTTGCCCACCGGATGAACCGGCATTTTTCCCGTACAAACAGGGCTCGTTGGAACAACGATAATGACAGGCGCTTTATCCCATCCGCAGCACGCGGAGGAGATTCCATGAAAGCATTCTTCGAGAAACTGCTCGGCTTCGGTCCTGACCGTGCGATTAAGCAGATCGAGCCGATTGTGCGTCAGATCAATAGTCTCGAACCATCGATCGAGGCGCTTTCGGACGCCGAACTGCGCGCCAAAACCGATGAGTTCAAGCAGCGTCTCGCCGATGGCGAAACGCTCGATGATCTGCTTCCCGAAGCCTTCGCCGTGGTGCGCGAGGCTGCCCGGCGCACCATTGGTCAGCGCCACTACGATGTGCAGCTCATTGGCGGCATTGTGCTCCACCAGGGTAAAATCGCCGAAATGAAGACCGGTGAAGGGAAAACGCTGGTGGCAACGCTGCCGCTCTATCTGAATGCACTTGCCGGCAAAGGGTGCCATCTGGTCACCGTCAACGACTACCTGGCAAAAGTGGGCGCCGGATGGATGGGTCCGATCTACCACATGCTGGGTCTCAGCGTCGCCACGATCTCGCACGAATACTCGGCGATCTACGATCCAGACTACGTTGATCCGAAGGCGAACCCCGATGATCAGCGCCTCGTTCACTGGCGGCCATGCACGCGGCGCGAGGCGTACCTGGCGGATATTACCTACGGGACGAACAACGAGTTCGGCTTCGACTACCTGCGCGACAACATGGCGTGGGACCTCGCGCAACTGGTGCAGCGCGAATTGTACTATGCCATTGTGGACGAGGTGGACAACATCCTGATCGATGAGGCGCGCACCCCGTTGATCATCTCTGGTCCGGCGCAGGAAAGCGGCGACGAATATCACCAGTTCGCCGCGCTGGTGCGCCATCTCAAGCCCAGCCCCTACACGCCCGACCAGATCAAGAAGCAAATGATCGAGGACCCGGAGGGCGATTTTGTGATCGAGCCGCGCTCGAAGAGCATTCAGTTGACCGATCAGGGGGTGGCGCGGATCGAGCGGTTGCTGAAGATTCCCAAAGGCGAGTCGCTCTATGACCCGAAGTACTACCGCCTGACCCACTACCTGGACAACGCGCTGCGGGCGGAGTTTATCTACCAGCGCGACCGCGATTACATCGTCGAGAATGGCGAAGTGGTCATTGTCGATGAGTTCACCGGGCGTAAAATGATCGGTCGCCGCTGGTCCGACGGACTGCACCAGGCGGTGGAGGCAAAGGAAGGGGTGAAGATGCGCCAGGAAAATGTCACCCTGGCGACGATCACCTTCCAGAACTACTTCCGCATGTACCGGAAACTTGCGGGCATGACCGGCACTGCCTACACTGAGCGCGAGGAGTTTGCCAAGATTTACAACCTGGATGTCGTCGTCATTCCGACGCACCGCCCGATGGTGCGTAAAGATTACGATGACCAGATTTACCGCACCGAGAAAGCGAAGTTCGAGGCGGTGATCCGCGAGATTGAGGAAATGCATGGCATCGGGCGCCCGGTGCTCGTCGGCACCACCTCGGTCGAGACGTCGGAGCGGTTGAGCGAGATGCTGAAGCGCCGCGGCATCAAGCACCAGGTGTTGAACGCCAAGTACCACGAGCGCGAAGCGCGCATCGTCGCTCAGGCCGGGCGCAAAGGCGCCGTCACGATCGCCACTAACATGGCAGGTCGTGGAACCGACATCCTGCTCGGCGGCAATCCCGACGGCCTGATCGAAGAGATCCTTGCCCGACGCGGCATCAAGATCGAGCAGGCGACGCCAGAACAGGTCCGCGAGGCGCAGGAAGAAGCGCGGCGCATTACTGAAGCCGAAGGCGCAGAAGTGCGCGAATTGGGCGGGTTGCATATCATCGGCACCGAACGCCACGAATCGCGGCGCATCGACAATCAGCTGCGCGGGCGCGCCGGTCGCCAGGGAGACCCTGGCTCGTCGCGGTTCTATCTGTCGCTCGAAGACGACTTGATGCGGCGCTTTGGCCCAATGGATCGCGTCAAAGGGTTGATGGAACGGTTCGGCGTCGATGAAAGTCTGCCGATCGAAGCCGGGGTGATCAACCGTACCATCGAAAGCGCCCAAACGCGCGTCGAAGGGTACAACTTCGATGTGCGCAAGCATACCGTCGAGTTCGACGATGTGATGAACAAGCAGCGTACTGTGATCTACGCCGACCGGCGCAAGATTCTCGAAGGCGAGAACATGCGCGAGCGCGTGCTCGACATGATCACCGATGAGGTGCACGCACTGGCTGCGCGGTATTTGCCGGAAACCAAAGGGCGCGCCGACGATTTCGCGGAATGGGACCTCGAAGGATTGGTGCGCGCAGTTCGTGCCATCGATCCTATGCTGACCGACGAGAAAATCTCGCCAGAGCAGCTGGAACATCTTTCGCGCCAGGAGATCGAAGATGCGCTGGTAGACGCGATCGAAGAAGATTATGAGGCGCGCGAGCAGGCGATTGGCGAGGAGCGTATGCGCTCCTTCGAGCGGCGCATGATGCTTGGCGCGATTGACCGCCAGTGGGTCGATTATCTCACCGGCATGGAGGATCTGCGCCAGGAAATCGGGTTGCAGGCGGTGGCGCAACGTGATCCGCTCGTCGAGTATCAGCGCAATGCCTACGCAATGTTCGAGGAGTTGAAAACCAATATTCAACACGACATTGTGTATCAGATTATTCCGGCATCGTTCCAGTACGAGCAGTACCTGCGCCAGGTCGAAGCCGAGCAGCAGCGCCGCCTGATCGCCGCCCAGCATGCGGGAACGGCCGATGGCGACGGAAAAGCGCTGCGGACGGTTCGCCACAGCGTGCAGATGCCGGGACGCAACGATCCGTGCCCGTGCGGTAGTGGAAAGAAGTTCAAAGCCTGCCACCTGGGGCGTGAAGCGGAACTGGTTGCACTGTTGCAGCAGCGCCAGCAATCGGCGGCGCAAAACGTCTCGGTACAACTGGCAACGAAGCAACCCTCAGCAGGGCAGTCCGTAAACGCCCCGGCACAACCGGCGGCGAAACAACCTTCGCCGGGGCAATCCGCGAGTGTTCCGCGCGGGCGCGCGGCGCCTACGCCAGCCGCCAACCCGCAACAGCGCGGCAAGTCTCAAGCCCAGGCGCAGCGCGGGAAAGGCGCGTCTGCCAGAAAGAAGTGATATGCATGTACAAGAAAGGTGATAGAACCCTATGACACCTGTTTCACGTCCGCGCCCGGTGTTGCTGGTTATTCGCGACGGTTGGGGTGAACGTGATGACGTCGAAGGCAATGGCGTGAAACTGGCGCGCAAACCCTACGATGACCGCTGGCGCATCGAGTGTCCATTCACCTTGGTGCGCGCCGCCGAGAAAGACGTTGGCCTGCCGACCGGTCAGATGGGCAACTCCGAAGTGGGGCACCTGAACCTGGGTGCCGGCTTCGTGGTGCGCCAGGATATTACGGTTATCGACGACTCAATCGCCGATGGAACGTTCTTTACCAATCCGGTGCTCTGCAATGCTATTCGCGCCGTGAAAGAACGCGGCACGGCGCTCCATCTCATGGGGTTGCTCGGTCCTGGCGGCGTCCACAGTCACGTCAACCATACAAAGGCGCTCCTTGAACTGGCAAAGCGCGAGGGTCTCGAGCGAGTCTATGTCCACCTGTTCACCGATGGACGCGATACGATGCCGCAGAGCGGGATCGAGTTCGCCCGTGATCTGCTCGCATTTATGGAAGAACAGCAGGTTGGGCGCGTCGCGTCGGTGGTCGGGCGCTACTATGCGATGGACCGCGATAAGCGCTGGGAGCGCACGAAACAGGCGTATGACCTGCTGACAAAAGGCGTTGGCCGCCCTGCGCCCGATCCGCTGACGGCGATCCAGCGTTCCTACGACGACGACGTGACCGATGAGTTCATCAAGCCAGCCGTGATTGTGGACGAGTCTGGCAAACCGGTCGCCACCATTGGCGATGGTGACGCCATCGTATGCTTCAACTTCCGCGCCGACCGGGTGCGGCAGATCAGCCGCGCCTTCACCCTGCCCGATTTCGATGGTTTCGAGCGGGAGATGCTGCGTGACCTGATCTACATCGCCATGACCGAGTACGAGAAGAACATGCCATACCAGGTCGCCTTCCAGAACGACGATGTCGCCGTGCCGCTCGCAAAGGTGATCAGCGACGCCGGGTTGCGGCAGTTCCATGCAGCGGAAACCGAAAAATATCCGCACGTCACCTTCTTCTTCAACGGCGGGCGCGAACATCCTTTCCCCAACGAAGACTGGCAGATCGTCCCGTCGCCGAAAGAGGTGCCGACCTACGACCTCAAGCCGGAAATGAGCGCCTACGGCGTGCGCGATGTGGTGCTGCAAGCGATTGAGTCCGACGCATACGACTTCATCCTTGTCAACTACGCCAACCCCGATATGGTCGGGCATACCGGCGTCATTCCGGCAGTGGTGAAGGCGTGTGAAGTGGTGGACGAGTGCACCGGCGCGATCGTCGATGCAGTCGTGGCGCGCGGTGGCGCGGCGATCGTCATGGCTGATCACGGCAACGCCGAACTCATGATCGACCCGGAGACCGGCGGACCGCACACAGCGCACACGACCAACCCCGTGCCAGCGTACCTGGTCGCTGCTCCGGAGTTGGGGCTGGGCAAAGGGCAGGTGACATTACGCGACGGCGGACGCCTCGCCGATGTTGCACCGACGGTCCTCGATCTGCTGGGGCTCGAACCCGCGCCGCAGATGACGGGTAAGAGCCTGATCGCGCGAACATAGGACTACGAAAACAAACCATCCACCGCTGCAACCAGCTGGCGCAGGTTGCTCACCTGATGCACCGCATCGCACATCGGAGCGTAAATGTGCATGTGGTTGTCTTCACGTCCCCAGCGGTAAGGCGGTTCGGGGTTGAACCAGACGACCCGGTGCGCGCGTCGCTTGATCGTCTCGAAGGCGCGCGGATTCGGCGGCGACATGTGATCATCGCCGTCGCCAAGGAAGATCACCGTCGTGCGGCGGTCGACGGCATCGAGATGATCGCGCGTGAATGTCTCCAGGCATGATCCCAGGCTCGTCTGCCAGGGACCCCCCTGAACCCGATCCGGCACGACGCGGATCGCGTCTTCGGGGCGCAGTTGCTGAAAATCGGACTGGACATCGGCGATGGTGCGGTAGTAGACGAAGGGGCGGGTGCGGCTGATCTGATCCTGTAACGCATAGACGAGCATGAGCATGAAACCGGTAACGGCGCGCATCGAGCCGGAGACATCGCAGATGACGGTAATACGCGGCTTCAGGTGCTTGCGGCGGTGGCGGATGTCAAGCGGCACGCCACTGTAGCGCAGATTGGCGCGGATGGTGCTCTTCGCATCGAGCGTCCCTTTGTTGGCGCGTTTCTGCCGTAGCGCGACGCGCGTGCGCAACTGCGCCGCCAGGCGATTGATGATCGCGCGCATATTGTCGTCGTCCTGGTACTTTAGTTCCTCAAATGGGCGATCCTGCAAATCCTCGGCAGGGCGACGGCGGCGTTCTTCGGCTTCGCGCTGTTGCAGCCCATTTCCCACTTCTTTGCCGATCTGCTGCGCGAGCGCCTCGCGGTTCTCGCGCGCCTCCTGTTCGAGTTGCTGGAGCGCCGCTTCACTCACTCCCGCCTCGCGCAGTTTCTGGAGCAGCTCCTGAAGCAACTGCTCCAGGCGGTCGAACTGCAACTCGCGCAGAGCACGGCGGGTGGCCCACGGCTGGAAGCCAGTCGTCATCTGGGTGGCAGTTGTGTTCTCGTCGATGAACTGGCGCATCTGGCTGCCGCTCATGCCCTGTCCGGTCATCATCATCTCGAACAGGCGCCGGAGTTGCTCCGGCGTGAGCGACGCGAGCATCTGTTGCAGCATCTGCGCCAGTTGTTCACGTTCTTCGGGGGACATGCCGCCGCCGGGTTGCTGCAGCGGCGGCGGCGCGTCGAGACCAAAGAAACGCGGGAAGAGTTCATCGAACGTCGGCAGGTCGCGCGGCTCTTTCACCAGCGACGCGCGCAGCGCCGAACGGAAGAACTGCTTATCGGCGACGCCAGCGATTTCGACGCAGCGCATGGCATCGATGCTTTCGGCGAGCGAGATGCGCACCCCTTTCGCGCGCAGCGCGTGGATAAAATCAACAACCCGCTGATCCATATCGCCTCCCTAGTTGCCGCGAAAGCGACCACTCTCGTCGTCACGCCGCGGACGGCCAAACTCATCGCGTTCGCGTCGGGCGCGGTCGCCCTCATCGCGCACCATGGCGCGGCGCGCGCGCTGCAGATCGCCCTCGAATTTGAGCAGCACATTCAGCGTCTTCTCGATCGTCGCGCGGTCGAGGTGGCGGGCATTGAGTTCGAGCAGCGCGCGCGCCCAGTCGATCGTTTCGGAGACGCTTGGATGTTTCTTCAGGTCCATGCCGCGCAGCCGTTGCACCAGTTCCACCGCCTGCTGCGCCAGTTTCGGAGGAAGACCGGGAACTTTCAGGTTGACGATCTGAAGTTCCTGCTCGGCGGTTGGATAATCGACGTGCAGATAGAGACAGCGCCGTTTCAGCGCCTCGGAGAGTTCACGGGTATTGTTGCTGGTCAACAGCACCATCGGTTGGTGACGGGCGCGGATGGTGCCGAGTTCGGGCACGCTGACCTGGAAATCGCTCAGCACCTCGAGCAAAAAAGCCTCGAATTCAGCGTCGGCGCGGTCAATTTCATCGATCAGCAACGTGACCGGTCGCTCGCTCGTAATCGCTTTGAGCAACGGTCGCGGCAGCATAAAGCGGCTGGAGAAGAACACATCCTCCTCCGCAGCCAGCCGGTCAGCCGCTTCGGCAAGCGTCGTCACGCCAGCCAGGAGATCGTTGAGTTTATCGCGCAGCAACTGCGTGTAGAGCAGTTGCTTGGCATATTCCCACTCATAGAGCGCCTTGGTTTCATCAAGACCCTCATAGCACTGGAGACGGATCAGATCGCGTCCGGTCGCCGCCGCCCACACTTTTGCCAGTTCGGTTTTGCCCACGCCTGCCGGACCTTCGGCGAGGATTGGCTTACCGAGTTTCTCTGCCAGAAACACCGTTGTGGCAATTTCATCGGAAGGAATGTAGCGCTGCGCGCTGAGCGCCGCTGTGACGTCGCCAATGGTGGTGAACACTGCCGATAGCCTTTCTACTCCGGTTGTACACCGTAGACGGTGTGTTCCATGCGAACCGCGCCGTCTGTGAGATCGATCAAAACGCCGTGGAAACGGCGCTGATCGTGTCCTGGATTGACACACCAGGTTGCGCCAATTCGGGTGGTGTATGTTCCACTTAACGCGGGCGCTTCGTGAATATGCCCGTGCAGCGTGAGCGGCGGTTGATGCCGTTCGATGAAGGTGTGCAGCGCGCGGCTGCCGACGTGCCGCCGGTTCGACATCAGATCGAGCGGCGTATTGGCGGGTGGCGTGTGGCAGACATACACCGTGCGGCGCGGATCGCTGCGCCCGGCAAGCGCCGCCAGGTCTTCCGCGATCGATGGCAACTCCTCGAACTCATGGCGCTGCAATGGTCGAATCGCGCCGCCACGGCTGGTCAGCGCATGATCGAAATTGAACGGCGACGTTCGTCCTTCGTCACACCGCTCGAAGTCCTTGATGCTGAACGGCGTCGGCGGCACGCAGGCATACCCCGCAAGCCACAGATCATCGCTCAGTTGATAGATGCGCTCGTGGAGCGGTTGCGCCAGTCCTTCCGCCGCAAGCCCCTCCACAGCGGCATACGCCGCCATCCAATCATCATTGCCCGGCAACAGATAGACCGCCGTCGCCGGATGGCGCGACCGGAATGCGCGCAGCAGCGGCGCCAGATCACGCTCAACAAAGGTCCGCTGCATCGTCAGTGCATCGTCGCGCCGCATTGCATGCGGCAACAGATCGCCCCCGACAATGATGATGTTCGCTTCATAGCGCGCCGCAAACTCGCACAACGCGCGATAGTCGGACAGGTTGCCATGAAGGTCGGCGGTGTAGGCAATACGCATGCTTCAATACTGAAAGAACCGTCTGATAACGACCCTGAACGCACAGCGGACAGAAGCGGGGATCTGTCATGAATTATAGCATGGACAACGGCAAAATGGAGGAGGCACGCCTCATGGATCACCATCAATGGGCAGGCAGGGGCGGGTCTCAGACCCTCCCCCCAGCCGCCCCGCCGTCCGAAAGATGGCGACGGCGGGGCGGGTCTCAGACCCGTCCCCTCTGATCACGCATCACCGACATGTGGTATCATCAAAGGAGAAACGGTTATGCTCCATAGCGCGCTCTTATGACTTCACCCGCACGCCGTCGATTTCGCGCCATCGCCCGTCTTCCCGACGACCAGATCAATCTGGCGGAGGCGGCGCTCTGCATTGCCTGGGAAGATCAGGGAGACGGCAATCCGCTGGCATCGCTGCGAATCATCGATGCTATGGCTGCGGCGGTGCGGGAACGCATCACCGGCAGGCAGGGCGGACGCGCAATTGTTGCAGCGTTGAACACCTACCTGTTTGAGGAGCTCGAATTTCGCGGCAACTACTGGAACTACAACGATCCGGCCAACAGTTTCCTCGATCAGGTGATTGCACGGCGCGTCGGTTTGCCCATCCTTCTCTCGGTGCTGTACCTGGAAATCGGCTGGCGGCTGCGGCTGCCGGTTGTCGGGCTGGCGTTGCCAGGGCATTTTCTGGTCCGCTACATCGACTCCCAGGAGGGCGATCTGTATATTGATCCCTTCAACCGCGGCAGGTTGTGGTCGTATGCGGAGTGTCAACGACAGATCGTCGCATTTGCCAGTACAGCCAATCCTGCGCTGATCCGGCAGATCATGGCGCCGCCATCGCCACGGTCGATCCTGATACGAATCCTGCGCAACCTGAAGAGCGCCTACATTCAACGCGAACAGTTCGAGCGTGCGCTGGCGACTGCCGAACGGATATTGATCCTGGCGTTCGATGCCGGTGAGTTGCGCGATCGCGGATTATTGCGCGCTCGCATCGGGCAGTGGTCGGGTGCGCTGGCAGACCTCGAGCGCTACGCGCATCTGGCGCCGCAGGCGAGCGATCTGGAGGCGATCCGGCATCAGGCGCAGACGCTGGCGGATGCGCTGGTGCAGTACAACTGATGCGAATGCACGCTCATTGCCAGGGCTGCTGCTGCCAACGTGCAGGCGAAACCGGATGTCTTGCTCACGGTTCATCCGCCCGCAGCGTCATCGCACACCGGATGTCATCCGGCATCTTTGCGCCTTTGCGCCTTTGTGTGAGTCTGAGGCGAATGCGCGCTCATTCGGATACTACCGCCGGGCTGCTGCGGCAGGACGCCGCGCCGCTACGGGCGAAAGCCCTCGCTGAGGACGCGGTTCGACTGTGCTCACCGCAAGTGGAAGCCCCGCCAGGGCTGCTGCCGCCAATGCGCGGTTGTGCGTCCACGACATGCCTGCCGGTGCGCGTTGACCATTGCGCCTTGCACAACGAACGCACGAACATCTTGTCTGACTGAACGCCGCCTGGTATGACTATCCTGCGCCGCTGTTCCCCGAACCATACTGCACATACACGGCGCTTGTTTCGCTGAAGAAGTCGATCAGCGCATTGTGATTGACCGGCATCTGCGGCTCGTCGCTGGTGGTTGGCGCATTGATATGGATCGAGCGCGCGTTCATTTCGTCGACGAAGCGTAGCATGCGCGCGCCATCACGGGTGTAGATGCCAGCAGAGAGCACCGAATGCGGTCGGCCAGCATGCACCAGCGCCTCGGCAAAACTCTCGACGCGCGTCACCGCCAGCACCGGTCCTGGCGCCGGCTCGCGCGCAATCCGCATCTCCGGGCGCACCCGATCCACAATCGTTGGGCGCAGGAAGTAGCCATGCGCCAGCGCTTCATCCTGGGCGCGCGCGCCGCCGCAAAGCACTTCTGCTCCCTCTGCCTGCGCCTGCTGGATCAGAACGAGCGACTGCCGAATCTGCGCCTCGTCAGTGCACGGTCCCATCCCGACCCCTTCATTGAGACCGCTGCCCAGGCGGAGTTTGCAGACGCGCGTAACCAGTTCTTCGAGGAACGCATCCGCCACCGGATGCACAAGAATGACCCGTTTGGTCGCCGTGTGCGACTGACCGGCATTCCCAAAGGCGCCAGCGAGCACCCCTGCCAGCGCCAGGTCCAGGTCGGCGTCTTCGAGCACGACGACCGGGTTGACATCCATCTGCTCGCTCTTGAAGCGAATCATGCGCGCCTCCGCCTGTCGCCGTGCGCCGGCAATATCGGCGTGCGACCCGCCGATCCAGACGGCGCGCACCGACGGGTGGTCGATCAGGGTTGCGCCGGTTTCATCGGTGGCGCCATGGACCAGATTGACGACGCCGGACGGCGCGCCGGCATCGGCGAAGCAACGCACCAGCCATTCCGCAGTTTCCGGTGTTGCCAGCGCCGGTTTCAGCACGACAGTATTGCCGCACACCAGCGCCTGCGCCAGGCGCTCGAACGCCAGCGCCAGCGGAGACCATTCGGGCGTCAGCAGCGCCACAACGCCGAGCGCACGGCGGCGCGTATAGCCGAAATATGCGGGGGTGCGCAACGGAACCGTGACGCCGTCAATTGCAGCAGCGGCAGCGCCGCAGAACTTCGCATACGCGATGGCGCGCAGCGCCTCAGCGCGCGCTTCGGCGAGGGTTTTTCCCTGCTCGCGCACCATCACGCGCGCGACGTCTTCCGCGTGTTCCGCCAGCAAGCGCGCCGCGCGCAGCACCAGCGTCCCGCGTTCCGGCACAGGCGTCTGGCGCCAGGAACGAAACGCGTGCGCCGCCACTTCGACGGCGGCAATCGCTTCATCGCTGATCGAAAGCGGCGCCTCACCGATCAAGTCGCCAGCGTCGGCAGGGTTGATATTGGGTGCGTGGCGGCGCGCCAGCGATTCTATCCACGCGCCGCCGATGTAGTTGCGGTAAACTTTGATGTCTTTGTGCATGTCTCTGCTCTTGTTTCACTTCAATCGATCGGCTTGAGAGCGAACTCCTCCGTGATAGTGCAATCGCATGATTGAGTCCACTGCAAAAAGGCTTCACCACCAAGGACACGACGCGCACGAAGGTGAATAAACATGAAGCGCATTTCCTTTGTGTCCCTTTGTGACCTTCGTGTTTACAGCTTTTTGCAGTGAAGTTATGATTGGAATGGACCTCTGCTGCGCAAGCAGTATAGCATGGTTCGCTCGAACAAGCCCGAAGGCGGGAGAGGAGCGACCCCACCCCGATACGCTCAGACGATCGTGGATGGAGAAGCGAAGCCGATAGCGTCGCGGACGTGGTTGAGGAGGTTCTTACAGGAAGATCAACCGGATATGAGACAATCTCGTGATCGGCGTTGGCTTCGACAGGCTCAGCCAACGCCAACCGCTCCACAGATGCAAGCGTGTTTATCCAGGTCTAGATTGATCTTCCTCATCAGGTCTTGGTTCCATCTGGTCAGATCCAGCGGCGGCGGTTGCCGATGAGGTGCAGTCAGTGCTCCAGATGGTACGGCACGCTCGTTACCACTCTACCGCGGCTGAAGAAGAGCGCCGCTTTGAGTTGCAGCCCGGTCTGATTGTGGAGCATGTACTGCCACCACTTCGATGGCACGAACTCCGGCAGAATGATCGTCAGAACATCGTCGTCGTAGCGCGCTTCGACTTCGTCGATGTACTGGAGCAGCGGCTGCATGAGTGAGCGGTACGGCGACGACAGAATGACCAGCGGGATGCCACATCCCCACTCATTCCACTTGCGCCTGATCTTTTCTGTGCTTTCCGCATCGAGATCGACATACACCGCCGTCACATTGTCGGGTGCGATCGATAGCGCATACTGGAGCGCCGGAATGACGCCGCGATGAACCCCGCTGACCAGCACCAGCGCGGTGTGCCGCCGCACCGGCGAGGGGCGCGGCGCGCCTTCCAGCGACAATTGTTCGGCGACTGCGACATAGTGGTTGTGGATGCTCCGCAACACGATCACCATGATCGGAATGAGCAACAGCACTGCCCACGCCCCTTCGCGGAACTTCGTCACTGCCAGCACCAGCATGACGATGCCGGTCAGCAATGCGCCGAAGCCGTTGATCACGGCGCTGCGGCGCCACCCCGGCGTCTGTGCCCGTCGCCAGCGCTGCACCATGCCAACCTGCGAGATGGTGAACGAAATGAACACGCCAACCGCGTAGAGCGGCAACAACGCCTGTTCACGCGCATGGAAGGCGACCACCAGGATCGACGCGATCAGCCCCAGAGCCACGATGCCGTTGGAGAAGACCAGCCGGTCGCCGCGCTGGGTAAACTGGCGCGGGAAATAACGGTCGCGCGCCAGAAAGTATGCCAGCCGCGGAAAGTCGGCGAATGCCGTGTTCGACGCCAGCACCAGGATCGCCATGGTCGCAAGCTGGAGCAGAAAGTACAACGGCGACCCCGCGCCGAAAATGGCGCGCGCCAGTTGCGAGTTCGCCGTCTCCGGTTCGTGGCTGCCATCGGGAATGATGTGATACGCATTCGCCAGCACCGTGATGCCGAGAAACATGGTGATGAGCAGCGCCGCCATGATTGCCAGCGTGATCGCGGCATTGCGCGCCTCCGGCTTCTTGAACGCGGGTACGCCATCGGCAATCGCTTCGATGCCGGTCAGCGCCGTACATCCTGCTGCAAATGCGCGCAGAATAAGGAACAATGACAGCGCGCTGGTCTCAGCCGGCAGGTGCGGCGTCTGCGGCGGCGGCGCGGGCGTGACGTTGCCGGTCACGACATTCAACAGCCCTGTGCCGATCAACAGGAACATGCTGGCGACAAAGGTGTACGTCGGAATGGCGAACATAGCCCCCGACTCCTTCATGCCGCGCAGGTTCGCCAGGCTGACCAGACCGATCAACCCGACTGCGAGTTCGACGCGGTACGGATCTAATGCGGGCCATGCGGAGGTGATCGCCGCCACTCCTGCCGACATGCTGACTGCGACGGTCAGGATGTAGTCAATGAGCAGCGCCGACGCCGCCGTGAGCGACGGGATCGTGCCCAGGTTTTCCCGCGCAACAACATAGGTGCCGCCTCCCTGCGGGTAGGCTTTGATTGTCTGGCTGTAGGATAAGGCGACGGTCATCAGCAGCACGGCGATGCCGAGCGCCAGCGGGGTGGCAAGCCAGAGCGCCGCTGCGCCGGCTGCCGAAAGGACGATCAGGATCGCTTCGGTGGCATATGCCGTCGATGAGAGGGCGTCGGATGAGAAAACGGCAAGCGCCAGGCGCTTGGGCAATCGTTCGTGGACTAACTGTTCGTTGGCGAGCGGACGGCCAACGACCAGACGTTTGAGTTTTGCAATCATAGGCTTATTGTTGCTCCCTCGTACCGGTTGCATCACCAGAGGGACGAGATGTTCTCGAACAAAAAGCGGCCCGCGCTGCGGGGATCATCGTCGCTGATCACCACGCGCCGACCGCGCTATTGTTTTTGAACCGGGTTTGAGCGCCTATCCGCATTACCCGCCGTCGCCATCATTGCGCAGAACGTCAGCGATGACGGGGTGTTCTCTTGCGCAGGGAGATTGCTTTGCGATGCCTGCGGCGAGCGAAGCATGACAGTGGCGGCTCGCCATGACATCGCTCCCCTGGGTATTTGGACAGGTTCTTACTACTTTCGCTTCCTTGTCAAAAGGACGCCGCCGGGGTTTTCCCCCTTTGTGTTGGAAGATCATAGCACTCAGGGGCGAAATATCAAGAGAAGAAACTGCTATTCCTCGGTGACGGCATCGCTACTCCGCAAGAGCATCCGCCAACACTTCAGCGAGGTGCCGCGCGCGTCGTCCGGTTCCATCGGCGATCTGCTGGCGGCAACTGGTTCCCATTGCAACGATCCCGGCATCGGCAGACAATGCGCGCACCGCCGGGAAGAGCGCCCGCTCGCCGATCTTCTGCGAGATGGCGTAATGCTCCGCTTCGTACCCGAAGGAACCCGCCATGCCGCAGCATCCACTGTCAATATCGCGCACGTCGGCGCCGGGGATCATGCGGAGCAGCGCCAGCGCGTGCTGGCTGCCGATCAGCGCCTTCTGGTGGCAGTGCCCGTGGAACAGATACCGGCGCGACGCCTGATCGCGGAAGCGCAACGTTGCGCGACCGGCGCGCACCTCACGCGCCAGGAACTCGTCGAACAGGAACGACATCTGCGCCAGTGTCGCAGTGCGCGGGTCGTCGAGCAGATCGGGATATTCGTCGCGGAAGGTCAGGATACAACTCGGCTCAAGCCCAATGATCGGAATGCCGGCGGCGGCGTAGGGCCCCAGCGCATCGAGCTGGCGCTGCGCCAGCGCCTTGACTTCCTTCAACAACCCCTTCGAAATCTGCGGGCGTCCACAGCAAATTCGGCGCGTCGGCAGGAGCACGCGGTAGCCGGCGGCTTCGAGAACGCGCACCGCGGCCCGGGCAATATGCGGATCGTTGTAGTCGGCGAAGGTGTCGGGAAAGAGCACAACCGAAGGGTGTCCGCCATCGACCGGCGCCGGACGGCTGGCAAACCAGCGATGGAATGGTTGCGGCGCGAACGGCGGCAGGCGGCGGTAGCGACTGACGCCGATCAGCCGTTCCTGCAAAAGCGGAACGAACGGCAGCGCCAGCAGACGGTTCGCCAGCGGCGCAAGGCGACTGCCGAGTTCGTTGATCTTCCGAATGTTGCCGAACAGACGCGACCGTAACGGGATACCGTGCTGTTCGTAGTAGATCGACAGCCATTCCGATTTCAGGCGAGTCATATTGACCCGCGATGGGCACTCACCGGTGCATCCCTTGCATTCCAGGCAGAGGTCCATAACCTCTTTCATGCGCGCGCTGGTGAGCGCGTCGAGCGGGAGCGCACCGGAAAAGACCATGCGCAGCGCATTCGCGCGGCCACGGGTTGAGTGTTCTTCGTCGCGCGTCACCATGTAACTCGGGCACATCGTGCCACCGGTGACTTTACGGCACAGACCGTTGCCGTTGCACAATTCGACTGCGCCGACAATGCCGCCGGTGTCGTTGAAACGGAAGTGGGTGTGCAACTGGATCGGATGGTACTGCTCGCCGTAGCGCAGGTAGTGATCCATCTGCGGGGCATCGACGATTTTGCCAGGATTGAGGATTTCATAAGGGTCGAAGGCATGTTTGATCTCACGAAACGCTTCGTACAGCGTTTCGCCGAACAACTCGCGGTTGAACTCAGCACGCAGCATGCCGTCCCCATGTTCGCCGGAGAGCGCGCCGCCGAACGCGATCACCAGGTCTTTGATCTCCTCGGCAATCGTGCGCATGGTGCGCACATCATCGGCGTTCTTCAGATTGAGCAGCGGGCGGGCGTGGATGACGCCAACGCTGGCGTGCCCGTAAAAAGCGACCTGCACGCCATGCGCGTGGCAGATGTCGCGGAAGCGCCGCAGGTACACATTCAACTTCTCCGGCGGCACGGCAGAGTCCTCGACGAACGTTTCAGGCTTAACGTCGGGCGAGAGAGATTGGAGCAGCGGTAGCCCCGCCTTGCGCACTGCCAGCACTGCGCTCTTCTGGCGTGCATCAACCACACGGGTAATGGCGCTGCATCGGGGGCGTAGATGCTGCTCCAGCCGCAACAGACCGGCGCGCACGTCATCGTCGGTTTCGCCAAAGAACTCGACCTGCAACAACGCCCCCGGCGATCCCTGGACGAACATCGCCAGATACTGCGCATATTCGCGTGATTTGCGCGTCAGATCGAGCAGAATGTCGTCCATGAGTTCGACGGCTGCCGGCTGGCATTCCAGGCAGGGAACCACTGCATCGAGCGTGGCATCGAGCGTGTCGAACTCCAGGATGGCAATCGCGGTATGCTTCGGGCGCGGCACGAGGCGCACGCGCGCCGCCAGCACGAGCGCCAGCGTCCCTTCTGAACCGACGATCATGTTCGCCATGTTGAAGCGCCGGTCGGGCGAGCGCGCGCCGAACATGATGCCGTAGCGCGTGTGATCAGCTTCACTGACCGGCACAAACGCATCGAGGTTGTAGCCGCCGACGCGCCGCAGCACTTTGGGATAGCGCCGCGCAATCTCGTCGGCGTGTTCGCGCGCCAGGCGCGCCACGGTGCGGTAGATGCGCCCTTCGAGTTCGGTGTCGGCGAGTCTGGCATGGAGCTCCGCTTCGTCGAGCGGGCGAAAGGTGGTGATACTGCCATCCGACAGCATCACCTTCAACTCCAGCACGTGATCGATGGTCTTGCCATACACCAGGGAGTACATGCCGGACGAGTTGTTGGCAATCATGCCGCCGATGGCTGCGCGGTTCGATGGGGAGACATCCGGCGCAAACTTCAGATCATGCGGCGCCAGGGCTGCATTCAACTGATCGAGGATGATCCCCGGTTCGACCCACGCCCACTGCTCAGCGACATTCACTTCCAGCAGGCGGTTCATATATTTGGTGAAATCGAGATGGATGGCGCGCCCGACCGCCTGCCCCGCCAGGCTGGTGCCGCCGCCGCGCGCCACAATCGGCAGGCGCCGCAGGCGCGCCAGTTGCACGACTGCCGCGACGTCCGCCTCGTCCTTCGGCAGCACCACACCCAGCGGCTCGATCTGATAGATGCTCGCGTCCGTCGCGTAGAGGGCGCGTGAAATGGCATCGGTCTGCACATCGCCTTTGACGCATTCGCGCAATTCGGCGGCAAGATCATCATAATTCATTGCGGCGTCCTTTCCGGTTGCGCCTGCTGAAGGTGCTGTTGCACCATATGCTTCTGCACCTTGCCCAGCGCGTTGCGCGGCAGCGATGCGGTGAAGACGATTCGCCGCGGTTTTTTGTAACTCGCCAGGCGCGCGCGGCACCAGTCGATCAATTCCTGTTCCAAACCGACGGTCGCTGGCGTTGCCAGCACAACCACCGCCACCACCTGCTCGCCAAACTCTGCGTCGGGCAGACCGACCACAGCAGCCTCGGCAACGGCGGGGTGCTCCTGCAACACTTCCTCGACCTCGCGCGGGTAGATGTTGTACCCGCCGCTGATGATCAGTTCACGGGCGCGCCCGGTGATCGTGAAATATCCGTCGGTGCTGCGCCATCCCAGGTCGCCGGTATTGAACCAGCCGTCGGCGTCGAACGCTTCGGCGGTCGCCTGCGGGTTGCGCCAGTACCCGGCGAACACATTCGGACCGCGCACCTGGATTTCGCCAATTTCGCCATCGGGGAGCGGCTGACGGGTGCACACATCGACGATGCGCGCTTCCTGCCCCGGAAATGGCATCCCGACCGTTCCGGGACGGCGTTCGCCATCGTAGGGGTTGGTCAGGTTCATGACCGTTTCGGTCATGCCGTAGCGTTCCAGGATGCGATGACCAAACAGTTCCTCGAACTCGGCGAAGGTCTGCGGGCTAAGCGGCGCCGACCCGGAGACGAACAGGCGCATGCCCTCAACGCGCACTGGCATTCCGGCTGCACGCCGCCGATGCGCTTCGGCGATCAGGCGGGTATACATCGTCGGCACCCCGAAAAACATCGTCGTCTCGCCGCGCGCCAGGGCATCGAGTACATCCGCGGCATCGAAACCGCGCCGCAGATCGACCGTGCTCATGGTGCAGAGCGTCCCATTGAGACCGACACCAAGACCGTGAATGTGGAAGAGCGGAAGGGTCAGCAACAGGCGGTCATGTTCCGTCCAATGCCACGCGCGGGAGACGGCGGCGCTATTCGCCATGAGATTGGCATGAGTGAGCATGGCGCCTTTGGAGCGCCCGGTCGTCCCCGAGGTATACCCGATCAGCGCCAGATCGCCCGGCGCCGGCGCAAGCGTCCAATCGGGCGCCTCCTCCACGCCTTCCAGCGCCACGTCGGAGGCGAAGACAACCGCGCCAGGCGCCTCCGCCTGCTTCAGCAAATCGGCGTGCTCCTGGTCGCCGGCGATGACGGCTTTCGCTTCCGAGTCGGTCAGAATGTGACGCAGTTCGGTCTGACGATACAGGGTATTGACGAGCACCACGATTGCGCCGATCATGTGCGCGCCCAGGTATGCTGTCACGAACGCCGGGCTATTCTCCAGAAACAGCGCCACGCGATCGCCGCGTTCGACCCCCACGGTTCGCAATCGTAACGCCCAACGGGCAACAATCGCAGCGATATCCTCATATGAGAATGATCGCCCCTCAAAAAGCAGGAACGGGCGTTTCGGCGCGTGCGCCACTGCGCGTCGCAGGGCGTCGATGGTGGTCAAGGGAGTGTTCATCTTGCGAATCATATCATAGATGGACACGGATACGACGGATTCGCACGGATATGCGGTGGAAAATCCGCCCGCCGGCTGATGGACTTTGAATCATTCTTCCGCTATCCGCTCGTCCGCCCGGCGGCTGAAGTCGCGGGCTACGGGAAGCGAAGCCCGCCTGCGCGGGCTCGACCGGGCGATACCGGATGAGTGCTCAAGAACGCTAAGCCTTGCTCAGATCAGGCCAGCCCTCTGGGCTTTCACGCGCTCAACGCGGGCTCCAGCTCGCCGCGATACCGCGTTTCCCGGCGCCTCCGCCTGCACCTCACACAACGGGTCAAAGCATGAATTGTCAGGCGGCAACCCACCGTGCCGCCCGACGCTGAGCCATCGGACTCATCGAACGAAGGGCGCTGCCACGCCCTCGCCCCGGCGTAGACTGAACCAGCCCCGCGTCAGCGGGGCTTTGTGCGCTCAACGCGGGCGTTCACGTCCGCGCGGGCTTACGCAACGGTCACCTTTGTCACGACTCCCCTGCATGGTATAATATCTGGTAACAACTTGCACGTCCAAAAATAATGTGTCACTGTTCACAGCGGGGGTCCATAGCGCTGCTGGCTGCCCACATGGAGGTTCGGGGAAACCCTCAAAAAGAAGAGTCGGCGGCGGAATGGTTCTAACCAGCGCCAACGCACGGCGTCCCGCCGACCCAAGATATCTCTTATGCGGGTGCGATGCTCGCACTCCCAGAAGCAGCGTGAACAGTTACCATAGCGCCATGTACGCGCTTATGTGGGGAAATCGATGACTCTGCCGCTCGAAGGATTGCGCGTCCTCGATCTGAGCCGCGCGCTTGCCGGTCCTTTCTGCTCGATGATGCTCGGCGATCTTGGCGCTGATGTCGTCAAAGTCGAACAGCCGGGCATTGGCGACCATACCCGCGCGTGGGGACCGCCTTTCGAAGGCGAGGAGAGTACATACTTTCTCAGCGTCAACCGCAACAAGCGCAGCCTTGCGCTCGACTTTCGTGACGAACGCGGCGCTGCCGTGCTGCGCCGCCTGATCGCCAGAAGCGACATGCTGCTGGAGAACTTCATTCCTGGCACACTGGATCGGCGCGGCTTCGGTTACGAAGCGTGTCGCGCCATTCGCCCCGATCTGGTGTACTGCTCGATCTCCGGGTTTGGTCAGACGGGACCGGATCGCGAGCGCGCCGCCTACGATCAGATCGCCCAGGGATTGGGCGGGTTGATGAGCCTGATCGGTGAACCTGGCGGACCGCCGATGCGCGTCGGGATTGCGATCACCGACATTATGGCGGGGATGTTTGCGGCTTATGCCATTCTGGCGGCGCTCTACCATCGCGCGCGCACCGGCGAAGGGCAGCGGGTCGATACGTCGCTGCTGGAAGGGCAACTGGCGATGCTGACGTATCAGGCGGGCAATTATTTTGCTACCGGTCGCGCGCCGGAACGACCGGGCAATCAGCATCCCTCAATTGTGCCATATGGCGTCTATCGCGCCGCCGACGGCTACTTTACCCTGGGTGTCGGCACCGACGACCTGTGGGGGCGTTTCTGCGACGCGCTGGAACTGTCGGCGCTCCGCGACGATCCTCGCTTCCGCACGAATGTGTCACGCCTGGCGCACCGCACCGAACTGAACGCGCTCCTCGAACCGGTGTTTACATCTCTGCGCGTTGCCGACATCGAGCACAAACTGAATGCGGCTGGCGTGCCGTGCGGCGCTGTGCGCAATCTGGCGCAGGTGTTCAACGATCCGCAAGTGCAGGCGTTAGGAAGCGTTGTGACTGTCGAACATCCAACAGCGGGCAACATTCGTGTTGTGGCGCCGCCGTACCACTTCTCCGCCACGCCGCCGGTCATCTGCCGACCGCCGCCGCTCCTTGGGCAGCATACCGATGAGATTTTGACCGAAATCGGCTACAAACCGCACGAGATTGCGACACTCCGGTCTGCTGGCGTTGTCGCATAACCTGTTGAGAAAGGGGGAAACGTATGACCGAGCGACAGGGATTGTTCACCGTTCAGACCAGCCTGTATCTCTCGCCTGAAAACCGGGCGCGCCTCGAACATCTGGTACGTGAGCGCCGCAGCGATCCGCCGGACGTCGTTTCTCAGATCCTCGCCGACTATCCGCTCACCCGGCTTCCCGAAGACACGAATGGGATCGAAGGCGAGCCGATCCATATGCGCATCTATCTCACTCCTGAGCAGCGAGCGGCGTTCGAGACGCATCTTGCTGCACACAAAATGACCCTGTCGGCGCTGGTCTCGCGCATCGTCGCCGATCGTCTGGCAGACATGCCGGCGCCGCCGGCAGCGCCGCCGCCACCCCGCCCCAAAGCCGATCTGTCGAAGCGCCGCGCCAATCTTGCCCGCCTGAAAGCGCGCCGCGATGAGGCAGGCAAAGATGCGCCCGCCTGGCTGCATGCCTACATTGCGCAAATGGAAGTCGAACTGCGCCGTCTGGAGCGTGAGGGGTAGTGGCAACGAAGGTGCGGCTCGATCAGTTGCTGGTGCAGCGCGGTCTGGCGGAGACGCGCGCCCGCGCCCAGGCGCTGATCCTGGCTGGCGAGGTGTGGGTCAACGGTGTCACCCGGCATAAAGCCGGTGAACTCATACCCGACGATGCCGAGATCAAACTGCTCAGCGCATTGCCATATGTCAGCCGTGGCGGCTACAAACTGGCGCATGCGCTCGATACCTTCGCACTTTCTCCTGCAAACCTGACGGCGCTCGATGTTGGGGCATCGACCGGCGGCTTTACCGATGTGCTGTTGCAACGCGGCGCTACCCGCGTGTATGCCGTTGACGTCGGGTATGGGCAGATCGACTGGCGGCTGCGCCAGGATCCGCGGGTGGTTGTTCTTGAACGCACCAACATCCGCTACCTGGAAGCCTTGCCTCCACCGGAGGGAATGGAGTCCCCCGCCGCTCCCGTCCTCGTCGATTGCGCCGTGATCGATGTGTCCTTCATATCGCTGAAACTGGTGCTGCCCGCCGTGCAGCGCCTCATACGACCGGGCGCATGGATTGTCGCGCTGGTCAAGCCGCAGTTCGAGGCGGGACCGGCGCAGGTGGGGAAGGGCGGCGTGGTGCGCGATCCGGCGGTTCACGCAGCAGTGCTGCGCGATGTGCTGATGTTTGCCGCCGGTATCGACCTCCCGCCCCACGGTCTCACCCGCTCACCGATCACCGGACCAGCCGGAAATGTCGAGTTTCTGGCGTGGCTCGGCGGTCCCGGACCAACGCTCTACGTCGAGCAGGCAATCGAGGAAGCCGTGAGAAAGACGACCGGCGACTGACAGCGCCTGTGAAGGTCCTTCGTCCAACCACTTACCCTGCAACAAGGGCGCGTCCGTGCTCTTCGTATGGTCAGCCCAAGAGTCATGATTCTTGATACTAACGTGCGATCAGTCAGACAAGACGTTCGAGCGCCTGGTTCGCACGGCGTAAATCCACAACGCGCGGTGGCGGTCGTAGACGTATGACTGCGCCTCGGCGTCAGCAGCCCTGGCGGGGCTTGCACTTGCGGTGAGCATGGTCGAACCGCGTCCTCAGCGAGGGCTTGAGCCCGCAGCGCCCCGGCAATATGGTACGAATGACCGCGCATGAGTATGAGAAATAATCCAGCACTGCGCACACGAGCCTGCGAAGGCACGCTCCGCTTCCTGCAGCCTGCGGCTTCCACCGCCGGGTGCAGCGTAAATGCCAGATGTGGTTGCGCCAAGCCGTGATTGCGCGCCGGTTTGACGCTTCCGCCGCCGGGCGCAGAGCGGATGCCACAGGACGCCACTCTTGCGCTCGCAGGTCATATATACCCCTCTACGGCGTCGTCGACGCCACCCACAACGGGTCGGCGCTATCGGCGGCGCCGGTTGCGCCAAGCGTCAGGTGGTAGCCGTTGCCCGAAGCGTCAGCAGTGGTCTGCCCGCTCCCCTCATCGAGCCGGTAGAGCGCGCGGGTATTCGCATCCGCCGGATGCGCCGTTGACGGCGGCGTAAACGCGCCGCTGTAACGCGCGACGTTCGAGATGCGCACATCGTCGAGGTCGCCGTTGAAGAAGCCGTACCCCGTCAGCCCGCCGATGCGCAGGAATGGTCCTTGCGTGATCGCGCCGATAGTGGCCGCTGAACCAGGCGCGCCGTTGACGAACACCCGCGCCGTCGCGCCATCATATGTCACCGCAACGTGATGCCAGGTATTGGCTGCCAGCGCCGTTGGGTGCTGCGCCGCGCGCCAGCCAGACGTCGAGGCGACCCACCAGGTGGCGCGGCCGCCGTTCAGTTCGAACGACCAGCCCGTGTTATCATCACCGTGGGCGATGATGACGCTGTTCTGCCCGTTGGTCACCGGACGCACCCAGAGTTCGATCGTCTGTGCGCCGCCAAGCCCGGCGATTTGCCCGCCGCGCACCTCATCGTTCACTCCGTCGAAGCGCAGCGCGCCGCTGCCGGAAGGCGCCGTTGTCGCCGTTGGCGTCACGGCAGTGGGCGTGGCGCTTGGCGGCGGCGTCGCCGTTGGCGTTACCGGCGTGGCGCTCGGACCAACCGTTGGCGTGTTGGTTGGCGGTGCAGGCGTAGCGCTCGGCGCGAGCGTGGGGGTGTTGGTTGGCGGCGCAGGCGTAGCGGTCGGGGTGGCAGGCGGCGGCGTGCCATCCATCAGCACTTCGCCATACTCCAGCACCTCGCGCAGGTCAAATGTCTGCACCAGCAGCGGCGCCGTCGAAGGCGGCGGCGTGCCCAGGGTGAACTGCACCGTCTTCGGACCCACCGGCGCACCGTTGGGCAGGCGGATGAGGAGTGCGCCGCGCGCCGCGCCGCCAGAGGCGGCATCAGTCACCGCCGCCGGGTCGGCAACCAGCATTGCGCCTGCGCCAAAGCCGCTGATCGCGCCAGGCGTCACCTGTGCAAAATCAACATCCGGCGGGAGGGTGATCAGGACGCTGCCGCCAGCCGGGATGAAGGACGCGGTCGTGAAACTAAGCGTATACAGGTTGCCGGACACATTCAGCGCAACTGAACCAAGCGGCGCGCCTGGAGTCATCTGCGCCAACCCGAAGCGCTGTGCGTTCGGGCGCGTACTGACCGTGTAGTATTTGCGGTAACTGCTGCCCAGTTTCAGCGCGCGCGCCGCCCATATGCCATCGGGCGAAAATGTGCCGGGATCATCGGCGCCGGTGAAGACCGGGTTGTTCGGCGTTGGGCGCACCCAGTTGATGCCATCGGTCGAAACGACATACCCGGTTGTGAAATCGGTCCTGGCATACGATTTCGCTTCATACCACATGCGGAAGAATGCACCGTCCTTGATCACCGTCGGCACGCCGACGCTGTTGCTGTCGAAGTCGGTAAGATTGTTGATGCGCGCAAAGACAGCGCCGCCGCCGCTGCTGCCAAGCACCCGCGTCCAGTTGATTCCGTCGGGGGATACGGCATAGCCAACAGCAAAGATGTAGGCGCTGACATTATTGACACCTTCGTACCACATGCGGTAGCAGCGCCCGCTGGTGCGCCCATTCTCGCACGGCAGCGCGGGAGAGGCTTCATCGATCAGCACCGAAGGCGCCACGATATAATCCTGATCGAAATCGCTGGCGCCGCCGCGCTCGACCAGAACGGCGTTGCGGTTCGGCGCAGCGACTCCGGCGGTTCCCGGCACGCGCGTCCAGGTGATGCCATCCGGCGATGTCGCATACCCGATACCCTCGATCGCGCCGGTATTGCCGAAGCCGCTGTACCACATACGGAAGGTATTCCCGTCCCGCACAACGTACATCGTTGTGACGCCCGTGCTATCGAAGTCGCCGGGTATGCCCGATGGTCCGAAGACGCTGCCGCCGACCCCTGAGCCAATGTAGCGCGTCCAGGTGATGCCGTCCGGCGAGAGGGCATGCCCGATGCGCCGCGTACCGCTGCCGTCCACGCCGACATACCACATGCGGTAGCAGACGCCGCTGGTGCGCCCATTTTCGCACGGCAGCGACGGTGTGGCGGTATCACGCAGCACCATCGGCGGGAAGATTTCCGATGTATCGAAACTGGCGCCGCTGCCGCCGCAGTTCTGGCCGGAAATGGCAAACACTGCACCCTCAACGGATGCCGGACACGTGCCGGGGATGTGCAGCCACGGCTGGCGGTTCGACGGATTGGCGGTCGGCGCCGGCGTCGCCGTCGGCGGTTGCGGGGTGCTGGTCGCCGTCGGCGACTGCGGGGTGTTCGTCGGCGCCGGCGTACTGGTCGCCGTCGGCGGCTGCGGAGTGGCAGTCGGCGTTGTAGTCGGTCCCTCGGTGGCGGTCGGAGTCGGCGTTACCGGCGTGGGAGACGGCGGGATGGGGGTTGGCGTCGCAGTGGGTCCGGTATTCGTCGCCTGTGACAGATCGATGGTTGCATATTCGATCACTTCGCGCCCATCGAATGTCTGCACTGTCATCATTGCTGTCGTCGCCGGCGGGTTTGCCAGCGTGAACGTGATCGTCTTGGCGCCGGCGGGAGCGCCGTTGGGCAGCCGGATGACGAGCGCCCCACGCGCCGCACCCTGCGCAAACGCATCGGTCACTGCTGCACTTTCGGCAGTGAATGTGGCGCCGGCGCCAAACCCGGTGATCGTCCCTACGGTCACGTCGGCGAACGGCAGGGTGGCGGGCAGCGCCAGCAACACGCTCCCGCCCGCCGGAATTGCCTGGGTGGTCAGCGAAAGGGTGTATTCGCCAAGATTACGGGTCAACCCTGGTGCAGGCAGCGGCGTTCCCGGCGTCAGCGTCGCCTGCCCGACGCGCACGGCATTCGGACGGCTGCTGACGGTATACCACATACGGAAGGCGGCGCCTTCCTTGATGACGAACGGCGTCCACACATTGTCGGGGGAGAGCGTGCCCGGATCGTCGGCGCCGCGATACACCGCCTGGTTCGGCACAGGACGCCCCCACGTCACGCCATCGGTCGACACGACATGACCAATGCTCTGGTTCGACGCCTGGCTGTTGTACCACATGCGGAAGAATGCGCCATCCTTGACCACCACTGGTGCGCCGACGCTGCCGGAGTCCCATTCGCCAGCCGCGCCAACGCCGAGCACCGGGTTCCCGCTGGCGGCGCGCGTCCAGTTCACGCCATCGGGAGAGAGCGCATAGCCGATGCGAAAGACATTTGCTGCGTCTGTGCCCTGGTACCACATGCGGTAGCATGCGCCGCTGGTGCGCCCATTTTCGCAGGGGAGTTGCGGCGAAGCTTCATCACGAATCACGGCAGGAGCGGCCACGATCGACTGATCGAACGTAGAAGCGCCGGTTGGACGCAGGACGGCGCCCTGGGTCAGCGGTCCCGCCACGCGCGTCCAGTTCACGCCGTCGGTCGAGGTGGCGAAACCGATCGTGAAGATCGAGCCGTTGAAGCCGTTGTACCACATCTCGAAGGCGGCGCCATTGCGGATGACATACGGGAACGAGACGCCAGCGCTATCGAAGTTGCCCGCCGGTCCTGGCCCGAGCACTGCGCCGCCGCCGGCAGTTCCCGGCACGCGCACCCACGTCGTGCCATCCGGCGAGACGGCATAGCCGATGCGCCGCACGCCGCCAGCATCGAAGCCGGTGTACCACATGCGGTAACATACAGCGCCCTCGGCGATGCTAGGGCAGGGCGCTGCGGCGGTTGCGACATCGCGCAGGATGACCGGACCTTCGACGTTGTTGCTGTCGAACGTTGTGCCACCCCCGCCACAGCCGTCGCCAGAACGACCGAACACCGCGCCTTCGAGCGCAGGGCCGCACGTTCCCGGCGTATGCGCCCATGGCTGACGATTGGGGATCGTCGCCTCACTCACCGACGGCGCTGCCAGTGCAATCACCAGCAACGCGCCTATCAGCGCCCCAACAACCCACAGACGAGCACGCATATGCCACCATCCTCGCAAAAGATGCCACATTCAACGCACAACCGGACGCAGAACAGAGGACCCGGAGAGAAGAAATTGCTGCGCTCAACGCCAGAAGCCACAGAGGTATCCTGCCATCGAGCATCGATCTGAATATGTCGGACGCACAGCCGTATAATGCTGTCGGAGACAGTGTAGATCGCACGTATGACAACCAGATGAGAAAATGCCTGTGCAAAAGTACACAACTTATCAGACCGTCATCTTTACTAGATGACGCACACAGTACAATAGAATGAGTCCACTGCACAAAGGCTTAACCACAAAGGGCACGAAGCGCACGAAGGTGAATGATGAAGCGCATTTCCTTTGTGTTCCTTTGTGACCTTCGTGGTTGCTTGTTGCAGTGAAGTCATGGAATGCATTCCATCAGCAGAGAGGCAACCAATATGCGCATCGACGACCTCGATACCCCGGCGGTTGTGATTGACCTTGACCGTCTGGAGGCGAACATTTCACGTTTCCAGGCGTATCTTGATCGGCATGGCATCGCCAATCGTCCGCACATTAAGACGCACAAGATTCCACAGATTGCACAGATGCAGATAGCGGCAGGCGCCGTCGGCATCACCTGCCAGAAACTCGGCGAGGCGGAGGTGATGGCGGATGCCGGCATGACCGACATCTTCCTGCCATACAACATCGTTGGCGCCGCCAAACTGGAGCGGTTGGTCGCCCTTGCCCGCCGGGTGCGGCTGAGCGTTACCGCCGACTCTTCAGTTGTCGTCGCCGGCCTCGGAGCGGCGATGTCCGGGGCTGGTCTCGAACTGCCGGTGCTCGTCGAATGCGACACCGGCATGGGACGGTGTGGCGTCCAGACGCCGATGGAAGCGGTTGAACTGGCGGCGCAGATTGCGCGCACGCCAGGACTGCGCTTCGGCGGGTTGATGACCTATCCCTCAAGCCCCGCGATTGGTCCGTTTATGCACGAAGCAGTCCAACGCTTGCATGAGCGCGGGCTTGCGGTCGAGCGGGTGAGCGGCGGCGGCACGGCGGGAATGTGGAGCGCGCATGAGCACCCGGAAGTCACCGAGTATCGCGCCGGTATGTACGTCTACGGCGACCGCTACACCCTGCGCGCTGGCGCGTTACGACTGGAAGAGTGCGCCATGACCGTGCTCACGACCGTCGTCAGTCGTCCGACGCCGGATCGCGGCGTGATCGACGGCGGCAGCAAAACATTCTCCTCTGACCTTCTTGGTCTGGAGGGGCATGGTCTCATTCTGGAATATCCCGAAGCCAGGATTGTCGGCCTGTCCGAGGAGCATGGCGTGGTGGATTTCAGTGGGTGTGCGCAGAAGCCTGCGATTGGCGAACGGCTGCGGGTGCTGCCCAACCACTGTTGTGTGGTGAGCAATCTGTTCGATGAAGTCATCGGCGTGCGCAACAGGAACGTCGAGACCGTCTGGCGGGTTGCAGCGCGGGGCACGGTGCGGTGAGCGTTCTCACCTTTCCCCGAGGCGCACGAGCGGCGCCACATCACATCCGCCGCGTCTCACGGAACAGTTGCGCGAGCGGGTACTGAAAACCTGGAACAACGTCAGCGCCGTCGAGGGTGTCGGCGCTCGTGTACAGGCGCATCGCGCCGCCGGCGCGATACTCGACAACGGTGTGCGTCTCGGGGTAGACCAGCCAGATAAGGCGCGATCCGGCAGTCAGATAGTCCTGCACCTTCGCCTGAACCTGCACGGCTGTCTCGGAGGGCGAAATGATCTCCACAACCAGGTCTGGAGCAAGCGACCAGAATCCGCTCTCGTCCTCCGGCGGCGGAATGCGTTCTTTCTGCACAAATGCAACATCCGGCGCGCGCACGACCGCATCCGGTTCGGGTTGAAGTTGAAACCCCGGCTCAGCCGTGTAGACTTCGCCCAGATCGTGCGCCTCGACATATTGTTGGAGTGCGCTTCCCAGCCGCATGGCGTATCGTCCCTGCTTCGGACTTGCCGGACTCATCATCAACAGATCTCCTCGCACCAGTTCATAGCGTTCTTCTCGCCCGGCGAACTGTTGCAGGTCGGCGACCGTCCACGGACGACCGGGCCGGGGCACGATGATCGGTTCCGCCGCAACAAGCGGAAGCGTGAGCGTCAGTGTGGCTGGGTGTCGAAGCAGCGTGTTCATATAACCATGATACCACGTCGTCCAGAGATCATCATGCCCGCCAGTGTGGGCTGGTTTGAGGCCCTTCTGTGAACCAGAGCAATG
The DNA here is from genome assembly GCF_057785375.1 of Roseiflexus sp. Taxonomy (NCBI): domain Bacteria; kingdom Bacillati; phylum Chloroflexota; class Chloroflexia; order Chloroflexales; family Roseiflexaceae; genus Roseiflexus; species Roseiflexus sp. The sequence goes on along the minus strand of NZ_JBYNRX010000086.1, from coordinate 25,471 downwards.
GCGCACGAGCGCCCGTCGGACCATCAGCCCGGCGGTTCAGCTGATCGGTTACGCCGAAATCAGACAGCGAAAGGGTGGGTTTGAGACCTCCCCCTACGCTTGTGCAGACTCTGCGCGCATGAGCGCCACCACACTCTCAACGTGCGGCGTTTGCGGGAAGAGATCGACCGGAGTTGCGCGCACAACCGCGTAGCCGCCGGCGATGAGGGTTTTCAGATCGCGCGCCAGGGTCGCCGGATGGCACGAGACATAGACGATCCGGCGCGGGGCACGGTCGAGGAGCGCGCGCAGCACGCGCGGATGGCAACCGCGTCGTGGCGGGTCAAGCACAACGGCGTCGAACCGACCGTCGAGATCGGCAAGCACTGCTTCGGCGCTACCGGTGATGAAGCGCACATTCGAGATATGGTTGACGGCGGCGCTGCGCTCTGCATCGGCGACGGCGCCAGCGTACTCCTCGACGCCGACAACGTCGATAGCATCACGCGCCAGCGGAAGCGTAAAGGCGCCTGCGCCGCAGTAGAGATCGAGCAGACGCCCACGCCCATCGTCGCCGAGACCGGCGCGGATCAGGGTCAGAAGCGTCGTTGCCGCCGCGACATTGACCTGAAAGAAGGTCGTCGGACGCAGCAGGAATGTCAGGTCTTCCAGTTCCTCAACCAGCGTATCGGCGCCGAGCGGCGGCAGGGTATTGGGCGGCGGAACGGTAAAGACGACGCCTGCCAGCGCAGGGGAGCGCGCCCGCCAGCGCACCGCCAGATGCCGGCGGTCGCCGCGCCCGCGCAGCGCGGCGACGCAGTACCCATGCGCTTCGCTTACGCGCAGCGTTACCTCCAGCGGCGGCGCATCGTCAGGTTCGTCGGCGAGCGCGCTCCGTAATGCTGCCAGCGTCTCATTCAACGTCGGATGCAGCAACGGGTCGTGATCGAGTTCATAGATCGACTGCGTATCAGCCTCGTAGTACCCGACCTGGCGCCCGTTGCAGTGCAGGCGCGCATTGTTGCGATACCCCCACGGTCTCGAGGCGGGCACTGTTGCTTCAACCACGCCGGGATCGACGTTGGCGAACTTGGCGATCTGATCGGCAAGAATCTGGCGGCGCAGGCGTTGTTGCGCTTCGAACGCAATATGCTGCCAGGGCATGTGGCTCGCGCCAGGGACCCGCGGGGCAACACGCTCGGGTGAGGCGGAAAGCACGTCAATCACCTCGCCGCGCGCATACGCTTGCTGCCGTTCCCGTAACCGCACAACAACGCGCTCGCCGGGGATGCCGCTGGCCGCGAACACCACGCGGTTCTGCCAGCGCCCGACGGCCTCGCCGCCCTGCGCAATGCCATCGAGCGTCAGTTCCAGCGTGTCGGGCCAGGGGGAAGATGGGGTTTGCTCAGCAGAATCAACCAAAGTCGCGCTCGCCAATATCGCTGCGGTAGGTGCGCCCCTCGAACTGCACCCGGTCGGCGTTGACCAGCGCCCGACCACGGGCGCCGGGCAGTGAGACACCCTGCGCCACTACGGTGGCAACCAGCCCGCCAGTGGTGCGCAGCCCACCCCACCCCTGCGGCGCACCACCCATGCCGAGCAACCCGCCAATCATCGAACTGAGGGCGTCGGTACTGCCACCCCGGCTGCTCGCCATGCGTGACGTGTACGGTACGGTCGCCGCCGGATTGGTCGTGGCGCTGTGAAAGACCATCACGCCCGGTTCGACATCCTCAAACCCGCGAACCTGCCCGCCAGTCGGGAAGAAATTGGGGTAGCCACGCGCCATGAGTCCCAGACCGACGCTCGATGTAGCGGACCATGTTGGCGGCGGCAGTTCGTGAAGGCGTCTGGTGATCGAGGCTTCAATCCATGGGATCAGATCATCGTCCAGGCGCGGCAGCACCACCTGCGCCTCTCCTTCGCGGAAACTGAACCGGAGCGCGGTTGCGCGGGGACCCTTGCCGGTGATGATGCAGTCCACGCCGATCAGCCCCCAGCACGGCAACCCCTCCTTCTCCAGACCTGCCACGAACGGCAGAATGAACTTTTCGTGCAGGTAGCGCGTCAGGCGCTGTGCAAAGGTCGAGTTACTCGCGTGCGCCCCAACGCCGCGCGCCTGAGCGCCGCGATCGCCCTCTTCGACCCGATCATACAGCCGGGTTGCCAGGAGCGGGACGGCGGTGCGTCCATCGGTCAGCGCCGAGAGCGCCACCCGTGGACCGCGGAGCACTGCTTCGATCACCACGCCTGCGCCGCCATCGAGTGAGCGCGCGGCGAACAGGCGTCGCAACCCTTCGAGCGCGGCAAACCGGTCGTCGAAGATGTCTTCGCCACCTGACGGGTGATCGGTCTTGATCATCACCGGCAGCGGCAACGTCGCCAGATAGCGCTCCGCAGTCGCCAGATCGGTGAACGGTCGTCCGTGCGCTGTGGGAATGCCGTGACGGATCATGAACTCCTTTGCCTGGCAACGGCTGCGTTCGAGCGCAGCTGCGCGACGCGATGCGCCCCAGACGCCGATGTGCAGCGAAAGAACCTCATCGACCAACCCGGTGTGCAGCGGCTCACTGGAAGCGGGAATCACCAGATCGATCTGTTCCTCGAAGGTCCAGCGGCTCAACCCCGCAGCATCAGCGCCATCGAGCGTCACCGAGGGGGCAAACGGCGCCGTCCCGCCATTGCCCGGCGCGCAGATCACTTCCGGCGACCGGGGACTGTTGATCAGTTTCCACGCCAGCGCATGGGCGCGACCATCGTCGCCGAGCAGAAGGATCCTCAGCATATGCCGTTCCTACGACCGTGCTGCCAGACGCAGCGATCCATTGGCGGGCCTGCCGCCCGACAGTTCCAGCCCTTCCTGCAATGTTGCCGCTGTGCGCAACCCCAGGTGAATGCCAAGCCCGATGAGCGTCTGCGCCACTTCCGGGCGAATGCCGACCAGTATCGTTTCGGCGCCCATGAGCCTGGCGGCGCTGGCGGTGCGCACCAGCGCCTGCGCCACCTGCGTGTCAACAATGGACACACCGGTAATATCGATAATAACGGTGCGTGTGTGGCGCTGCTGAACCGTATCGAGCACACTCTTCGTCAATGTCTCCGCCCGTGTGCTGTCGATGGCGCCGGAGAGCGGCACGACTACCGTTCCCTCCCGCACCGGGATCACCGGCAAAGAAAGATTGAGGATCAACTGGCTCAACTCCTGTTGCGCTGCCAGACTGCGCCGCAACTCGTCCGCCAGCGCCTGCTGCGCCGCCAGGGTCTGGGTCAATTCCGCCGTGCGCTCGGCGATGCGCTCTTCCAGCGTGGCGTTCACCTGCGCCAGTTCTTCCTGCATCCGTTCCGCCACCTGGCGCGCCTGTTGCGACTCACGAATGGTGCGCCGCGCAATCCGCGCGCCAATGTACGAAACAAGCCCGACAACCACAAGCAGAACGCTGCTGTTGAGCACATCCTGGCGAACATCGGGAAGATTCCAGAGATCGGGATGGGTCAGGCTCAACGTCAGCAAAAAACCGCTCACCACACCGCCGGTCACCAGCCAGAGTTGCGGCGGCGTAAGCGTCAGACTAGCGATGACAATCAGAACGGTCAGAAAGTATCCGACTCTTACTCCTTGTTCAGGCGCCGAATGAGCCACTGCAACCAGCGCTCCGGCGAGAAAGGCGCCAATGACGATCCACGCTGCAACACTGGCGCGCCCTTGCCGCGCTACTGCATATGCGCCGACAAAAAACAGGCTGCTGGCGATCGGTATCACAGGGTTGCCGCCCACGGGCGACAGCACAGCAAGAACCAGAAAGAGCGCATTCGCCGCCAGCATCATGACGATCAACTGCATCACGATCAGTGCGCGGCGTTGCACGTCGGGATCGGTCGCGCGCGTTGCCATGATGGTGTTGAGCCGGTTCCCCATATCATTCTCCGTAGCGTCATTCCTGCGTGCTGAGAAACGTATTCGGCATCATGATGCCACTCGTCCGATGCAGCGGCAACGATCGCGTCTTGCATGGCGCTGCATTCCGGGCAGCAGCCCAACCGCTCTCAAGGGCATCTTCATCATACCATGCGTATCGTGACCTGCTGATGCAGGGTAATGATCAGGATGGAAACATTTCCGCAATATTTGCATCGCCCGATTGCTTTTATAATAGGGAGACGCAATCGATTACGAGGCAGCATCGTTCTGACCGATAGAGCGTCCATCCGAACAATTGCCGTGCAAAGCCGGGCATGGGTAGGCGAAGGCATTGCCTTCGCCTACCCGGGGTTGTCTGGGGCGTGGAGATCGGTAGCCATAGGTGTGTTGCAATGCCTTCGCCTACCCGGGGTTGTCACCGCGCACGAAGCGAAGCAAACGCTCTGCTCAACTGGCGATCCGCTCGGACGCTGGCGCGCCCTGCAATGACGGCAAGAGCGTGGTTTTCGGACAGGCGCCTGCCTGGGGATGATCATGAAACAGCGACGTTTCGGCGCGCACATGTCGATCAGCGGCGGGTTGTACACCGCGTGTGAACGCGGACGGCGCGCCGGTTGTGATGTGGTGCAGATTTTCAGCAAAAACCAGCAGCAATGGCGCGCCCGACCACTGACCGACGAGGATATTGCACGTTTCAAGGAAGTGCAGGTCGTCGAAGGCGTACCGGTTGTGATGGTGCACGACTCGTACCTGATCAATCTGGCGGCGCCGGGCGATGAGTTGTGGCACAAATCGCTCGAGGCCTTCCGCGAGGAACTGGAACGCTGCGCACTGCTCGGCGTTCCGTACCTGGTCACGCACCCCGGCGCGCACGTTGGGTCTGGAGAAGAAGCCGGATCACGCCGCGTCGCCGACGCACTCGACCGGGTGTTTGAATCTGGCGTCGGCACAGACGTTATCGTGCTGCTGGAAACAACCGCCGGTCAGGGGAGCAGTCTGGGACGCCGCTTCGAGGAACTGGCGCGCATCATCGAATACTCCCGCTATCCTGAGCGCCTTGGCGTGTGTGTCGATACCTGTCATATCTTTGCAGCCGGATACGATATTCGCACGCCTGAACGCTACGCGGTGACGATTGAAGAACTGGATCGCGTGATCGGCATCGCGCGCGTGAAAGCCTTCCACCTGAACGACTCGCAGAAGGACCTGGGGAGCCGGGTGGATCGCCATACGCACATCGGCGAGGGATGCATCGGTCTGGAGGGGTTTCGCGCGCTGGTGAACGACGAGCGCTTCGCCGATCTGCCGATGGTGCTGGAAACCCCGAAAGGGGACGATCTTGCCGATGACATTCGGAACCTGACGACGCTGCGTAATCTGAGCGCTGAGGTTGACGGGGCGCAGAAAGGGTGACGTGCTATGCCTGTTCCTCCCGGTTTCCTGATGGACATCGCCATCCTGATTGTTCGTGAATACTGGCGCAGCCGCAGGCGACGCACTGCGCCAGCCATCGCACGAGCGCCTGCGCCGTCGAAAACGTCTGTCAGGCGCCTGTCGCCGGTCGAGCGCGTGCTGCGCCTGGCAGTGATTGCGGGTGTCTTGTGGCTGATCTGGCGCGAAGTCGCCCGGCGACGCGCGGCGCTGATCGAAGCGCGTCGCGCCTCTTTCAGGCGGGCGGCAACGCCGCCCGCCACGTCGCCGACCATCCCTCCGGCGCTTGCTGAACCAGCGCCCGCATCCGGCGATGCCGCGCCCGCCACGTCGCCGACCATCCCTCCGCCGCCTGCCGAACCAGCGCCTGCATCCGGCGATGCCGCGCCATCCGTACCGCCAGTCGAGCTGGTGGAACATGCGGTATCGGGCGCCGACGCCAGCGCCTCCTCACCATTGGAACACGCAGCGCCAGAAGGCGACGAAATCAAAAACGGCGCGCTGATCGGCTGGTGCGCCCGCTGCCGTACACGCCACCCAATGCAGCAGGTGACGTTCGAGGTCAATGCCAGCGGACGTTTCATCGCCCGTGGGACCTGCCCCGTCTGCGGCGCGGGGATCACTCGCTTCGTTGCGCGTGAGCGGATGGAACGGGGGAACGTTGAACGTTGAATGTTGCACGTTGCACGTGGGAAGGTGAAGTAAGGCATGAGGCGAGGGGCGCGAGGTGCGAGGTGCGAGGTGAGAGATGAGAGGTGGGAAGTCTAACTCCTAACCCCTAACTCCTAATCTCTAACCCCTGGTTCTCAGTTCTCAGTTTCCGCCCCACACACAGGAGGACATGTTGAAACACGATCTTGACCGATTGATGGCGGAACGAAATCTGGACGCAATCGTTGTGGAAGGACCGGACGGACTGGAAAGCGCCAATCCCGACTACAACTACTTTGTGGGCGGGCGGCACATTCCCGGTCTGATCATCAAAAAGCGCGGCGAACCGGCGATGCTGCTCCACGGACCGTGGGAGCAGAACGAAGCCGAACAGACCGGTCTCACGCTGGTGTCGCTCAATCGCTGGAATCTGCGCGAGATTCTCCACGAGTTTCCTGATGATCGCCTGGCGGCGCGCGCGGAACATCGCCGTCGCATCTTCATCGACCTCGACGTGCGCGGGCGCGTTGGCATTTACGGCACGGTCAAAGCCGGACCGTTCTTTGCGCTCATGACCCGTCTGGCGCAACAGATCGACGGACTGGAGATCGTGGCTGAACTTGATCGCGATGTGATTTCGATGGCGCGCCTGACCAAGGATGCCGACGAGATCGAACGCATGCGCGCCGTCGGGCGCAAGACGTGCGCCGTGGTTCAGGCAGCGGTCGATTTCATCCGGGCAGGACGGATCGATGGCGACCGTGTCCGCAGCGCCGACGGCGCGCTGCTTACCATCGGCGATGTGCGGCGGGTGATGCTGCGCGAGATTGCTGCGCAGGGGCTGGAAGCGCCAGCCGGGATGATCGTCGCACAGGGGCGCGACGCCGGCCTGCCGCATGCGCGCGGCGACGACGACATGCCGTTGCGTCCAGGGCAGGCGATTGTGATCGACATCTTCCCGCGCGAGGCGGGCGGAGGCTATTACCACGATATGACCCGCACCTTCGCAATCGGGTATGCGCCGCCGGAACTGCAACAGGCTTACGATGACGTGCTCGGCGCATTCAGAATGGTGACCGCCGCATTCGAGATGGGGGCGCCGACCAGGAAGTATCAGGATATGGTGTGCGACTACTTCGAGGCGCGCGGTCACGACACGGTTCGCCGCACCTATCCTATCGAGGAAGGCTACATCCACTCCCTTGGTCACGGTCTGGGGTTGGAAGTCCACGAAGACCTGAGCTTCTCATCGCTGGTCGACCGCGGCGACGTCATCGAACCCGGCGCGGTATTCACCGTGGAACCGGGGCTTTACTATCCGAGGCGCGGTTTTGGCGTGCGGATCGAAGACACGTACTATTGCGCGCCGGATGGTCGCTTCGAGAGCCTGACGCCATTTCCAAAAGATCTGGTGATCCCTGTGCCCGATAGGGATTGAACGAAACGGGAAAACCCGTTATAATAGAGGAAATATTTACTCTTACTTTCCGCTCCTGTATTACCAGAAAATCAGCAACGTTGGCCAAGCGTCGCGCTACAATAGCCGACCTGGAACACACTCTTTCGGATAGCAGTCTGCTCGACGTTCATCTCCGCACCAGCGTCGGGAGCAATTGACATGCCAGAGCGCAATGGAGCGTCGCTACCACGACCGCAGCTGGAAATCGATGGCGTGAGCCTCGATTTCGGTGGGGTGCGCGCGCTTTCCAACGTGCAATTCAACGTCTACCCTGGAACCATTCAGGCGATCATCGGACCGAACGGCGCCGGCAAGACCAGCCTCCTCAACTGTATTAGCGGACTGTATCGACCGCAACACGGAGCGATCCGCTTTGAAGGGCGCAACATTATTGGCATGGCGCCGCATCATATCGCCCGCCTCGGTATCGCGCGCTCCTTTCAGAATATCGAACTGTTCCGCCATATGACCGTACTCGACAATTTGATGCTCGGTCGTCACGTCCATATGCGCAGCGGCATCCTGAGCGGCGGCATCTACTGGGGGCGCGCGCAGCGCGAGGAGATTGCGCACCGTGAGATAGTGGAGCAGGTGATCGACCTGCTCGAAATCGAGTCCATTCGAAAGAAGGTTGTCGGGGCGCTTCCGTATGGACTCCAGAAGCGCGTCGAACTCGGTCGCGCACTGGCGATGTCGCCGCGTTTGCTGCTGCTCGATGAACCAATGGCTGGCATGAACAGTGAAGAAAAGGAGGACATGGCGCGTTTCATTCTCGATGTCAACGAAGAGTGGGGCGCCACCATCGTCCTGATCGAGCACGATATGGGGGTGGTTATGGACATCAGCGACCGGGTCGCCGTACTGGAGTTCGGTCTGCTGATCGCCGACGGCACACCCGCTGAGGTACGATCCGATCCGAAAGTAATCGATGCCTATCTTGGTCGTGAGCATACAATTCGTCAGGGATGGTGACCATGCGAATGGACGAGATGACTCTTTCGCGCTTGTTGATGCACAACGCGCAGCGTTTCGGTGATCGGGTTGCATTACGCGAAAAGGATTTCGGCATCTGGCAAACCGTCACCTGGCGGCAATTTGCCGATCATGTGCGGGCGTTCGCTATGGGATTGCGGGCGTTGGGCGTGCAACGGGGCGATACGGTTGCGATCATTGGCGACAACCGACCTGAGTGGCTGTACGCTGAACTGGCCACACAGGCCATCGGCGGCGCGTCGATCGGCGTGTATCAGGACTCGGTGGCCGAGGAGGTGCGTTACCTGGTCGAGGCAGCCGATGCGCGAGTGATAGTGGTCGAGGATCAGGAGCAGGTCGATAAGATTATTGAAATCTGGCCCCAACTGCATGGCGTCCTCAAGGTGATTTACTACGAGCCAAAGGGGTTGCGCAGGTATGAGGAGCCGTATCTCGCCGGTTTTCCCGAGATTGAGGAACTTGGACGCGCCTATGATCGCGAGCATCCCGGTCTGTTCGAGGAAGAACTGAACCTGGGACGATTGGACGATGTCGCCATCCTCTCGACAACATCCGGCACTACCGGCAAGCCCAAACTGGCGATGCTGACCCATCGCAACCTGATCAATCAGGGATCGGGGCTGCTGGCGGTCGATCCACTTGGACCGGAGGACGAGTTTGTGAGTTTTCTGCCGCTCGCCTGGGTCGGTGAGCAGATGATTACGGTGGCTGCCGGTCTGCAATGCGGACTGACCATCAATTTCCCTGAGTCCACCGACACGGTGCAGGAAAACATTCGCGAAATCGGTCCGCGGGTCATGTTCTCGCCGCCGCGAATCTGGGAGAATATGCTCTCGCAGGTGCAGGTCAAGATTCAGGACAGCACACGGCTCAAACGGGCAGTCTACGAATGGGCGCTGCGTCAGGGGTACGCCATGGCAGACACGCGCTTCAACGGCGTAGCGCCCGATCCGTTCCTGCGGCTGAAATATGCGCTGGCGCGCATCCTTGTCTTTGAGGAACTGAAGGATCATCTGGGGCTGCGGTTTCTCAAGCGCGCCTATACCGGCGGCGCGGCGCTTGGACCCGATGTGTTCCGGTTCTACCATGCGATCGGCGTCAATCTCAAACAGGTCTATGGGCAGACCGAAAGCGCCGGGCTGAGCGTAATCCACCGCGATGGGCAGATCAAGTTTCAGACGGTCGGCACGCCCCTGCCCAACACCGAGATTCGTATCGCCCCCAATGGCGAAATCCTGGTCAAAAGCCCATCGGTGTTCATCGGATACTACAACAACCCCGAGGCGACCGCCGAAACGCTCAGGGATGGCTGGCTGCATAGCGGGGATGCCGGCTACTTCGATGAGGACGGGCATCTGGTGGTCATTGATCGTGCAAAAGACGTGATGACGCTGCGGGATGGGACGATTTTCTCGCCGCAGTTCATTGAGAATAAACTGAAATTCAGCCCCTACATCAAGGAAGCGGTGGTCTTTGGCGGTAACTGGCCCTTTGTCACCGCTATCATTAACATCGACTTCGCCAATGTGGGCAAGTGGGCGGAAAATGCTCAGATTTCCTATACCACCTACACCGATCTTGCCCAGAAGCCGCAGGTCTATGACCTGATCCGCAAAGATGTCGAGCGCGGGAACGCCGATCTGCCCGCTGCTGCGCGCATCCGGCGCTTTTTGCTGCTTCACAAGGAACTCGATGCTGACGATGGCGAATTGACCCGCACCCGCAAAGTCCGTCGTCGCCTGGTAGCGGAACGCTATCACGATATCGTCGAGGCGCTGTACGGTGATCGGCGCGACATCGAGGTCGAAACCACGATCACCTATCAGGACGGGCGCACGGCGCTGATCAAGACGCGGCTGCGCATCGAGGATATGGAGGAATCAGAGGTCGTCGCATCCGACGGTCGGATGGAACGTGTGCTGGCGAGGTGATGCCGGCGAGGGGTGAGATGTGCGGCATGTGACGTTCGCTCCGCTCTGGCGGGTTTCTTATAGCGGTCAGTCAAGCAAAATGTTCGAGCGCCCGGTTCGCAAGGCGTAACGATTCCACAACGCGCGTTGGCATCAGCAGCCCCGCAGCGCCCCGGCAGTATTGTACAAATGACCGCGCATTAGTATCAGAAAGGCTGACGCAAGAGAGTATTGATTGCGAATCTTTGCGCCTTTGCGTTAACCCTTTCAAGAAGCGCCGGACGAGCAGAGAAGCCGTGAGTCGTTCGTACATTGTGGAGCAAGTGTGTGGAAAAAATCGTGCAACTGACCCTGAGCGGAATCGCCAATGGCGCCATTTTTGCGCTGGTTGCGCTTGGCTTTGTGCTGATCTACAAAAGCAGCGACGTGATCAACTTTGCTCAGGGTGAATTGCTGTTGATCGGCGCCTATCTGACGTATACTACGGTAGAGATGATCGGACTGTGGTGGCCTGTCGGCGTCATTGTCGCCGTGCTGCTGGCAGCGCTCGTCGGCGTGCTGATCGAGCAACTCGTGCTGCGCCCGCTCATCGGCGAGCCGGTCATCTCGGTCATTATGGTCACTATTGGGCTTTCGTCGTTGCTGCGCGCCATTATCGGCGGGGTATGGGGGGTGACGCCACGGACGGCGCCGCAGTTCCTTCCCCGCGATACGATTACGCTGTTCGGCGCCAGCGTTGGAGCGGATCGCCTGTGGGCGATTGCGCTGGCGCTGATCCTCTTCGCGCTGCTGACCCTCTTCTTTCGCTACAGCCGCGAAGGCATTGCGATGCGCGCCGTGGCGGATGATCAGCAGGCGGCGCTGAGCATGGGCATCAGCGTCAAAAAAGTGTGGGCAGTCGCCTGGGCAATTGCCGCCGTGACCGCCTCGGTCGGCGGCATTCTTTTGATGAGCATCTTCGGCGGCGTCTCCGGGCAGATCGCGCGTGTCGGCCTGCTTGTCTTCCCGGTGGTGATCCTCGGCGGTCTCGATAGCGTCCCCGGCGCGATTGTCGGCGGGCTGATCATCGGGTTGCTGCAATCGTTTGCAGGCGGGTACCTGCCGCCTGAACTCGGCATGGGCGAGGTCGTCCCCTTCATTATTCTGCTCCTCATCCTCCTGATACGCCCATACGGTCTCTACGGTCAGCGGATTATCGAGCGCGTGTAGCAATGGGACATCTTTATGCAAAGCGGAACGTTTCATACGTCGTATGCCGGCGATATGGCATTGCGACCGTACTGGGTCCAGCGGTTGCGGATTGCGCTGGTGCTGGTTGTCGTCCTGGCATTTCCATGGTTCGCCGATCGCTACTGGTTGAACCTGGCTAATACCATCGCGCTTGCCGCCATCGGGGCGATTGGTCTCAACATCCTGGTGGGGTACACCGGTCAGATCAGTATCGGTCACGGCGGTTTTCTGGCGGTCGGCGCCTACACCGCCGGTCTGCTCGCGGTGCGCCTCGATATGCCGATGTGGATCACCGTCCCGGTCGCCAGTTGCGTTACGGCGCTGGTGGGCGCCTTCTTCGGGCTGCCATCGGTGCGCCTCAAGGGTCTGTATCTGGCGATTGCCACGCTGGCGGCGCAGGAGATCATCATCTGGCTGCTGACCCACGGCAAGTTGCTCGGCATCGGCGAGTCGCTCACGCTGCCGCGCGCAGCAAATAATCTCTTCGGCATATCCCTCGCCGATCTGGGGAACAATGATTTTGTCTTCTACTGGATTACAGTCGGATGTCTGATTCTCACCGTCATCTTTGTCAGCAATCTCTTCCGCAGCCGAACCGGCCGCGCATTCGTGGCGATCCGCGACCAGGATATTGCGGCGCAGGTCATCGGCGTTGATCTCTTTCGCTACAAACTCCTGGCGTTTGCGACTTCATCGTTCTTTGCCGGGCTGGCCGGCGCGCTGACGGCGCACTACCGCGGCATCATTTCCTGGGAGCGTTTCACGATTGACACAAGCATTCTCTACCTGGCGATGATTATCATTGGCGGGCTGGGCAGCGTTTCGGGATCAATCTACGGTGCGGCGTTTATGACGCTGTTGCCGGCGCTGCTCTCGAACCTGGCGCGCGCTACGAGCGATGTCGTGCCGAATATCAACTTCTATCTGCCCTACATCCAGCAAGGCGCGTTTGGGCTGGCGATCATCCTCTTCCTGATCTTTGAACCCGAAGGGATCGTCAAGATGTGGCGCAATGTCAAAGATTACTTCCGGTTATGGCCGTTCAGTTATTAGGTTCATGACAAGGAGGACGGAATGCGCAACGAACGACGACGGTTCACCCTGCTGGCACTGGTGCTGGCACTGGCGACGCTCCTGGCGGCATGCGGAGGTCAGCCGCCAACGCAGCCGCCAGCAGGCGGCGGCGGAACGGGCGGCGGAACGGGCGGCGAGACGCCATCCGGCGGTCCGCCGATTAAGATTGGCGCAATTTTCGATCTCACCGGCGCGACGGCGGATGTCGGAGCCCCTTACTCCAAAGGACAGATTGCCTTCATCGAATGGAAGAATGCCAATGGCGGCGTGGCCGGTCGCCAGTTGCAACTCGTCAGTCAGGACTACGCCTATGAGGTGCCGCGCGCGGAGGAACTCTACACGCAGTTCGTCACGCAGGACGGCGTGGTGGTCTTCTCCGGCTGGGGCACCGGTGACACTGAAGCGCTCAAGGGCAAGATCACCGAAGACAAAATCCCCTTCATTTCGGCATCCTACTCGGCAGCGCTGGCAAATCCAGCAGAAACGCCCTACAACTTCCTGGTCGCGCCGACCTACTCAGACCAACTGATCATTGCGATGAAATGGGCGCTGGATGACTGGAAGGCGAAGGGGAAGAGCGGTCTGCCCAAATTCGCATACCTCATCAACGATAGTCCCTTCGGGCGCTCGCCGCTTGCCGACGGCACTGCATTCGCCCGGGCGAATGGCGTTGAAATGCCGCTGGAAGTGCCTTCGCCGCGCGGCGCCACCGACCTGACGCCGCAGTTGACGCAGATCCGCGATTATGGGGCTAACTACGTCTTCATGCAGAATGTCTCCAGCCCGGCGGCACTGGCGCTTAAGAATGCGAAGAGCCTGGGTCTCGATATCCAGTTCGTGTGTCTCAACTGGTGCGCCAACGAACTGCTGATCAAACTGGCAGGCGCCGATGCCGAAGGCGTGGTTGGCGCCGTGCCATTCAGCCCGGAGGGTGAGGGCGCGCAGGTAGCGCTCAACTTTGCAAAGGAGAAAGGGATCGATTATGGCGGCGCCGACAGCACCTTTGTGCAGGGCTGGACCGCTATGTCGATCCTGGTCGCCGGCATTGAACGGACGCTGAAGGATGGGAAAGAGTTGACCGGCGAGAATATCAAGAACACCTTCGAGACGATGGGACCGATTGACACGGGCGGCGTGACTCCGCCGGTGGTTTTCAGCACAACCGACCATGCAGGCGCCAAGGCGCTGCGCATGTTCCGCGTCGAGAACGGCAAGTGGGTGGCGATCACCGACTTTATCAGCGCGCGGTAGCTGCGGGGATGCGCCTGGAGGCGACGCAAGCGCAGGGGCGATCCTGTGTTTCGCGAGGATAGCGTTTTCTGGCAAGCCCCTATGCGCGTTGGGCGTCACAGCGCCCCCCGCCCTGGACGCTCAAGAGGCTATCTGCAAACCTTACGCGACGTGTGGCCGGGGGTGGGCGAAAGCAATCGGGTAGGCGAAGGCCGTCGGGGTAGGCGAAGGCCGTCGGGTAGGCGAAGGCCGTCGGGTAGGCGAAGGCCGTCGGGTAGGCGAAGGCCGTCGGGTAGGCGAAGGCCGTCGGGTAGGCGAAGGCCGTCGGGTAGGCGAAGGCCGTCGGGTAGGCGAAGGCCGTCGGGTAGGCGAAGGCATTGCCTTCGCCTACCCGACGTCACCTGTCTGAGGAGATCGGGTTTCCATGCAGCCAATGCTTTCCCTCAACAATATCGAGGTCATCTACAATGACGTCGTGCTCGTGCTCAAAGGGTTGTCACTCAACGTATCGGAACGGAGCATTGTCGCCCTCCTTGGGTCCAATGGCGCCGGCAAGAGCACGACGCTCAAGGCGATCTCTGGTCTGCTCAAGCCAGAGAATGGCGAGGTGACCGACGGCGAGATACGCTTTCTCGGTCAACCGATCCACAAAAAGGACGCCGCCGAGATTGTGCGGATGGGCATCTTTCAGGTGCTGGAAGGTCGGCGGGTCTTCGAGCATCTGACCGTCGAAGAGAATCTGCGCGCCGGAGCGTATACCCGCAGCCTGCACGGCTTCGATCAGGACCTGGATCTGGTGTATAGCTACTTCCCACGCCTGAAAGAACGGCGGAAACAGATTGCCGGCTTTCTCAGCGGCGGCGAGCAACAGATGCTCGCCATCGGTCGGGCGCTCATGGCGCATCCCCGGTTGATCCTGCTCGATGAACCCTCGTTAGGGCTGGCGCCACTCCTGGTCGAAGAGATCTTTCGGATTATCAGACAGATTAACAAAGAACGTCAGACGACGCTCCTGCTGGTGGAACAGAATGCGCGCCTCGCGCTCGATGTCGCCGACTACGCCTACATTATGGAAAATGGTCGCATTGTGCTGGAGGGGTCGCCCGCCGACCTGAAAGACAACCCCGATGTGCGCGAGTTCTACCTGGGCCTCAACGAAGTCGGTCGTCGTAAGAGTTACCGGGAAGTCAAGACCTACCGGCGTCGGAAACGCTGGCTTTCATAGAGGTTTGCTTCATGGATATCAACGATTTCTACGCAGGCTTTGATCGGCGGGTGCGTGACATCGTCGCCTATGGCTACGACCGCTCTCCGGCATTCCGGCAACGGATGGAGGCTGCCGGGTTGACGCCGGACGATATCCAGGCAACGGCGGATCTTGCCAGGTTGCCCGTTTTACGGAAAGAGCAGCTGGTCGAGATACATCGCCAGGGTCCGGGGTTAGGCGGTATGCTCACCGTTCCGCTTTCCGGCTTGCGGCGGATCTTTCAGTCGCCAGGACCGATCTACGACCCGGAGCCGGACGAGCCGGACTCATGGCGGTGGGCGCCCGCCTTCCGCGCTGCCGGATTTGGTCCCGGCGATATTGTGCTGAACTGTTTCGGATACCATCTCACCCCTGCCGGGGTCATGTTCGAGGAAGGCGCACGAGCAATCGGCTGCGCGGTCATTCCTGGCGGGATTGGCGGTCAGGCGCAGCAGATCGACGCCATGGCCCATCTTGGTGTCACCGCGTATGCGGGGCTGCCCAGCTATCTGAAGGCGTTGCTTGAGAAAGCCGTCGAACAGGGGCACGACCCGCATTCCTGGCCCCTCAACAAAGCCTTCGTCGCGGCTGAGCCGCTTCCGCCCTCGCTGCGGGCGCTCTTTGAAGAACAGTACGGCATTCTGGTCTATGACGGCTACGGCACGGCTGAAACCGGTAACCTGGGGTACAACGGTCCAGAACGACAGGGGTGGCATCTCCCGGATGATGCACTGGTCCAGGTTTGCGATCTGAACACGGGTGAGCCGCTGCCCCCAGGTCAGACCGGCGAAGTCGTGGTGACGCTGTTTCGCCAGGATTATATCCTGGTGCGCTTCGCCGTCGGCGATCTGTCGGCGCTGATGGAACCGGGGGCGCCGACGGTCATTCCGACGCCGCGCCTGGTCGGGTGGCTCGGACGCAGCGGCGACAGCGTCAAGGTGCGCGGTCTTTTTGTTCATCCCCGGCACGTGGAAGAAGCCATCCGTCCTCTGCACGGAGTAACAGCCTATCAGGCGGTCGTCGTCCGCGAACACCACCGCGACGACCTGATCTGCCGGGTTGTTCCGGCGGCTGACGCCGATACAACCGCTCTGAAGCAGTCTGTCGAACAGGCGCTGCACGACGCGCTCAAACTCCATTGCCGCGTTGAGATTGTGTCTGCCCTGCCCGCAGGCGCCCGCCCCTTCGTCGATGAGCGCACATGGGAGTGAGGGTGAGGGCAGAACATCGCGCCAGGGCGCGTCTGACCTTTATTCGCTCCTGGAGTATCGCATCGACGGCAAGATCGTGCGCAACGACGCCTCATTCGAGAAAGACTACATCCTCGGGCGCTACGGCGCGATCCCCTTTATCGGCAATGTGCGTGACCTGCCTGGAGCGCGTGATGGGGAGGCGGAAGGAAGACAGCAGAGCGCTCCTGCTGCGGACGGTTGACCCGAACGAGTTGTCCTTGCAAGGACTCCAACACGCTCACTGTCTCGTGGATGAGTCCACTGCACAAAGGCTTAACCACCAAGGACCCGAAGCGCACGAAGGTAAAAAATGAAGCGCATTTCCTTTGTGTCCCTTTGTGACCTTCGTGGTTCGCTTTTTGCAGTGAAGTCGTGGATGCGATATGCGAGGGCGACAAAATCGGGATCATAGGTACAGACAACAATGCCGGCGTGATCGGGCGTCGATCCATCCATAAGCTATGCGTCTTCGCGCTCCCTGATCTGCTGATCGATTTCTTTCCGATGCAAGCGATAGAATGCCCATGCGTGAGCGAGATCTTCAGCACAAAGAGTCGGGTAGGCACGAAGCACGTCCGCCTCTGAACTGCCCAGACGCCTCGCCTGAACCGACACCCATACCGGGATGCGCGTCCGAACGATGCATGGTTCTCCGCCGCACACGCCAGGTGCGCTCTCGATGCCGGGAAAAGCATCTCCCAGATCACGCACAATCCCCTCCAGCACCTGCGCCTTCTCCGCACGCGTCAGGGTTTCAAGCAGTTGCTCCGCGCTCAGCCACGCGGAACTTACACAAGAACAGATGTGTTCTTTGACAAACCTCCTCGCTGAAGATACAATTTGTGTGAAATTATCACACAGAAGTGCTTTTCACGCACAAAATCATGCTCATCGAATTCAGTGTCGGCAACTATCGTTCATTCCGCGATCGCAAGACCCTCAGCATGGAAGCAGCAGATATCTCGTCGCAACCGTCGCATCTTGACAAGCGGAACGTCTTTGCGGTCAACCCGGAATTGCGCCTGCTCACAAGCGCTGTGATCTACGGCGCGAACGCGAGCGGCAAGAGCAATCTCGTCGCAGCCATCAACTTCATGCGCCAGTTTGTCCTGAACTCCTCACTCCTGACCCGATTCGGTCAACCGATCAATGTCGAACCATTCCGCCTCAGCACAGTGACCGACAGCCAGCCGTCGGAATTCGAGATGGTCTTCCTGATCGATGGCGTGCAGCACCGGTACGGTTTCGCAGTTGATCGCCGCGAAGTCGTCAGGGAATGGCTCTACCGCCTGGGAACGATACGTGAGTCGACGCTGTTCACACGCGCCGGACAGACGATCGAGGTCAATCGGCGCGCGTTTCGCGAAGGGCGCCGTCTTGAGGTTCGCACCAGACCCAATGTGCTCTTCCTCTCGGTCGTTGCGCAGTTCAACGGTCCTGTCGCTCAACGAATAACCGAATGGTTCGCCTCGCTCGATGTCAACACCGGCGTTACAGATTGGGAAGATATGGCATGGACGCTCGCCAGGTTCGATGACTCGCCCTACCGCTCGACAATCGAGAAACTCATACGGCGGCTCGATACCGGGATCGAGCGTTTGGAGGCGAGGCGCATCCCTATAACCGAGGACATTCCGCTTGATATGCCTGATGAGGCGTCTCAGCCGGTGCAACGAACGTTCGACATACCTTCTGAGGTATCTGACGTCGTAACCCAATCGATGCGCAGGTTACTGGACGAACGTTCACGCTTCGAGAAGATTGAGCGTGTTCATATCAATACCTACCATCAGCGTTTCGACGGCGAAGGACATCCGGTCGAAAGCGTCGCCTTCGATCTTGAACAACACGAATCGGCGGGAACACAGCGCCTTTTTGTGCTGCTGCACCCCATTGTACGCGCGCTCAAAGAGGGTGGCGTGCTGGTCATTGATGAGTTCGATGCGCGCATCCACCCCAATCTGGCAGTGGAACTGGTCCGCCTGTTCAACGATCCGGCGACCAATCCGCACCATGCACAACTCATCTTCACGACCCACAATACCAATCTGCTGAACGCAAAACTCTTCCGCCGCGATCAGGTCTGGTTCGTCGAAAAATCACGTCAGGGCGCGTCTGATCTCTACTCGCTCCTGGAGTATCGCATCGACGGTAAGATTGTGCGCAACGACGCCTCATTCGAGAAAGACTACCTCCTCGGGCGCTACGGCGCGATCCCCTTCATCGGCAATGTGCGTGACCTGCTTGGAGCACGTTATAGGGAGACCGAGACGGAGGAGTGAACGCATCCGCGGACGACGCGGACGCACTGCCAATGTGCGCCACGTGCGGCAGCGGTTTCTGATCGTCTGTGAAGGCAGTCAAACCGAGCCGAACATTTTCAAGCGTTCGGGGTTCCGGGGTGTATTGTGGAGGTCAGAGACACGACAAAACGCGGAGTACAGCTCATTGAGGAAGCTATCAGGCGCCGAAGCGACGATGAATATGACCAGGTCTGGTGCGTCTTCGACCGTGACAATTTGCAGCCCCAGCAGATTGCCGCCGCTTTTCAACGCGCACAACAAGAAAATATCAATATCGCCTTTTCCAACCAGGCATTTGAGTTATGGTATCTGCTGCATTTCAATTACCATAATACCGCCATACCGCGACAGGATTACTGCACACGATTGCAACGCCATCTTGGGCAATATGCAAAGAACAGTACAGCCATGTATACCCATCTGCTTCGTTGGCAGCAGACAGCCATCGCCAACGCGCGCCGTCTACATCAATCGTACAACCCCTGGAATCCGGCAACCGCCGATCCTTCAACAACAGTGTATCTGCTTGTCGAGGAGCTCAACCGGCATCGACGACCGTAGAGATGCCTCTAACAGAGCGATCAACCGGGTGTTGCACAATACTCGCCCGTGCTAACCGTCTTGCGGCTGACGTCAGCCGCTCCACGTCCTTATACAGGCTCGGGGCGCTGCGGGCTAAAGCCCTCGCTGAGGATGCAGTTCGACCATGCTCACCGCACGTCCCGCTGGGGCTACTGATGACGATGCATGGTCATACCATCCCCGACCGACGCTGCGCGTTGACCGTTGTGCCAGGCACAACGAATGCTCGAACATCTTGTCTGACTGACTGCAATGATGCGATGGTCCAGGTTTTGGTTGATCGATCTCTAAGTCAATTGCTCAGCCCGAACGCTAGCGTTGCCGCCACTGCGCGATGATCCGAAACGCCGTCCCACGGACCGACGGTTGCACCGACGCACGTCAGGTCGCCGGAGATAAAAATGTAGTCGATGCGCACCAGCCACGATGGTATGGGAATCCCTAGGAGCGTGCGTTCCCCGCCGGGCCAGGTGAACCCCGCCCCGCCGCCGTGCTTCTGCCAGACGTCGATCAGCTCGCTTTCGAGAATCCGGTATGCCCGGTGGAACGGCGTCGCATTCATATCGCCGGCGACAACCAGCGGTTTGCGGTGGTCGCGCGCGAAAGCGGCGATGGCTTCCATCTGCCGCTCACGTTCGCCGATGGCCCACGTCATCCAGTCGCGCGGTCCGACCGGCGGGATCGCATGGACATTCAACAGCGTGATCGTTCTGACCGGAGTGTCAATCTCGACCACCTGCGGCGCGCCGATCCAGTGCTCTCCTGGCAGTTGCACTGCGGAGCGCTGCAACGGAAACCGGCTGATCACCCCCATGCCGGTGACGCCCCAGTGCGGATCGAGCGCCCGGTAGGGGTATTCACCCTTGAGATCGCGTTCGAGCGCAGCGGCGATAGCGGGGTTGAGTTCCTGGAGGGCGACGATGTCGGGGCGCGCTTCGCGGATTGCCGCGATGACGCGATCCGGGCGATCATTGCCGCCGTTGATATTGAACGTCATCACCCTGAACTCTGATGCTCGCGGGGCAAAGCCGGGCGTGATGGACGGCATCCAGGGCGCCGCCAGCAGCGGCGCTCCGGGCACGAGTAGGAGAATGCTGAAGGCAATGGCAAGCGGACGACGGACGATGAGCGCAAAAAGCAGGATAAAGGGGAGCGGCAGGAGCATGTAGGGCGTTCCGGCGTTGAGCACGAAAAGCCACCACCAGCGATCCTCGTAGACCGTCCGCGCCGCCAACCATACGGCGATGAAGAGCAAGTAGATGAAAACCGGCGCCAGCAGGAGGCTCACGAACCAGTGGCGTTGCTGGCGCAGCTGGGATGGTGCAGGGTGCATGCGAGCGTTCCTTTCGAGAACTCGGCTTGTGCCGCCATGACCATGAACGCTCGCGGCGCCGGTTTTGTTTCCTCTTGCCTTACTCGTCATGCAACGCCACGACCGGGTCGAGACGTGCGGCGCTGCGTGCAGGCGCGATGCCGAAGAAGAGACCGACAGCCAGTGAAAATCCGAGCGCCAGCAGCGCCGAGTCGAGGCTCAGACTGGTTTGCAGGCTGCTGAACTGGCTGACGGCGAGCGCGATGACTGCGCCGGTCAGTAGTCCAATCAGCCCGCCAATGCCGCTCAGCGCCAGCGCTTCGATCAGGAACTGGATCAGAATATCCTGCTCGCGGGCGCCGAGCGCTTTGCGCAGCCCGATCTCGCGCGTTCGCTCCCGCACCGACACCAGCATGATGTTCATGATGCCGATACCGCCGACCAGCAGCGAAATTGCGGCGATCGCCGCCAGAAGCAGGGTCAGCATCTGCGTCGTCTGCGCCACCGTCGCCAGAATATCCGCCTGATTGATGATGCTGAAATCATCGCTGCCGCCGTCGAGCGGCAACCCGTGCTCCTCGCGCAGCACCGTCGCAACCGCTTCCTGGGTCGCGTCCATTGCGCCGGCGTTGCGCGCCTGCACCACAATCGTTGAGACCAGCAGCGATCCGCCGCTGATCGCCCGCCCGCCGAACAACCGGCGCTGCGCCGTGGCGAGCGGGACGATGACGCTATCGTCGACCGAACCAAACCCGCTGCCGCCCTGCGTCTCGAGGACGCCGATCACGCGAAAACTTTGACCGCCAAGGCGCACGCGCTGACCGACCGCATCGCCATCGGGAAACAGGGTATCGGCAACGTTGGCGCCCAGCACCGCTACGCTTGCGACCGAGCGCGCATCATCATCGCCGATGAATTCGCCTTCGGCAACTGTTGTGTTGTGAACCGGAGCGTATGCAGGTTCGGCGCCGATGACGCGCACGTTCAGGTTGCCGGATGCCGCGACGATCTGCGCATTCCCGTAGTACTCCGGCGACACGAACGCGGCGTCTGGCACGCGCGCGGGATCAGCAAGCGCCCGCGCATCGTCGATGGTCAGCGACTGCCCCTGCCCGATGGCGCCGCCAATGCCCCCCTGGTTGCTGGCGCTGGCGCGCACTGTGAGGAGATTGGCGCCGTTGGCGGTGATCATCGAGGTGATCGACTCCTGCGTGCCGCGCCCAATCGCAACCAGGGCGACGACCGCCGCCACGCCGATCATGACGCCAAGCGTCGTCAGAATGCTGCGCAATGGATAGTTGCGCACACTGGCAAGCGCGAATCGCAGGGTGTCGCGCCAGCCGATGCCGTAGGAGCGCAGATCGGCAAGGATATCGTCGGACAGTTCAGCGGTGTCATCGACCGGCGCCGGACTCAATCGTTCAGTTTCGATCATGGCGTTCCTCCGCAGAGTCGTGGATCAGCAACCCGTCGCGCAGTTCCAGCACCCGCCGGGCATACTGCGCCACGTCGTGCTCGTGGGTGACCAGAATAATCGTCACGCCGAAGCGGTTGAGATCGGCCAGCAGGTCCATCAATTC
The DNA here is from genome assembly GCF_057785375.1 of Roseiflexus sp. Taxonomy (NCBI): domain Bacteria; kingdom Bacillati; phylum Chloroflexota; class Chloroflexia; order Chloroflexales; family Roseiflexaceae; genus Roseiflexus; species Roseiflexus sp. The sequence continues at coordinate 3,340 of NZ_JBYNRX010000086.1, read as the reverse complement.
AGCACTGGTGCGCGTGTCGAGCGCGCCGGTCGGTTCGTCGGCGAGCAGCAACGCCGGTTCGGTGACCAGGGCGCGGGCAATGGCGACGCGCTGCTGCTGCCCGCCCGATAATGCGTGTGGCCGGTGATCCTTGCGGTGTCCAAGCCCGACCCGTTCGAGCGCGGCTGCAGCGCGTTCGAGCTGTTCGGCGCGCGGGATTTTGCCGCGATACGCCAGCGGCAGGGCGACGTTCTCCAGCGCTGTGTTGCGCGCCAGCAGGTGGAACTGCTGAAAGACGAATCCGATCTTCTTATTGCGCACCGCTGCAAGGAGCGCTGCGTCGAGCCGCTCGACCGGCAGACCGTCGAGATGGTAGGAACCGCCGGTTGGAGTATCGAGACATCCGATCAGGTTCATCAGGGTCGATTTGCCCGATCCCGACGGACCCATGATGGCGATGAACTCTCCGCGCTGAATGTCGAACGACACACCCTGCAATGCCTTGACTTCGACCTCGCCCATCAGATAGGTGCGCGCGAGGTGACGCACGCTGATCATGGCGTTCATGGCCGTCCTCCGCCGACGCCGGGAGGCGGTCCGCCATCCAGCGGGATCATGCCGTTCTGTGTCGTGGTGCGTTGGGAGGAGGTCGTTGCGGGAACGACCACCGTATCCCCTTCCTGGAGGCAAAGATCGCCGGTGTCCACACATCGCACGATTTCCGTCCGCCCATTGCTGCTCAGACCCGTCTCGACGCGCACCAGTTCGTCCGCGCCGCCGGAACGCACCAGAATGAACTGAGTTCCTCGCTGCGTCTGAATGGCGCGGCTCGGAACTGTGAGTACGTCCGCGTGTTCTTCCACCAGGATGTCGCCAGTTGCCGACATGCCGATTTTGACCGGAACGGCGCCGGGATCGAACTGCACCTGCACCATGTAGGTCACGACATTCTGTTGCGTGCTGGCAACGGGCGAAATCGACTCGACCTCGCCGCGCACCGTGATGTCGGGCAGCGCGTCGAAGAAGAGGGTCACCGGTTGCCCGACCGCCACCTGCGCAACGTCGGTTTCACTCAGGTTCATCTCGATGTGCAGCGTTGCGGGATCGATCAGGGTTATACCGGCATTGCCGCTGACCCGCGCGCCTGCTGTCACATTCACGGCAGCGACGATCCCGTCGAAGGGCGCGCGCAGCGTTGCCGCTTCGAACGCGCGTTTTGCGCTTGCGTACTGTGTGCGCGCCTGAGCGACCGCCGCTTCCGCAGCAGCGATTTCCGTCGCCGATGCGGGGGACGTGAGTTTCTCCAGCGCCAGTTTTGCCTGTTCGACCTGAATCTGCGCCGCAGCAACATCGAGCGCCGAACCGCTGCCGGTCAACTTATCGAGTTGCGCCTGCGCCTGGACAACCGCCGCCCGCGCCTGGGCAAGATCGCTGCCGGAAGGATTGAGCAGCGCGTCGTACTGCGTCTGCGCGTCGCGCAATGCCTGTTCCGCCTGTGCCACATCCACGACTTCCTTCTGGCGCGCGGCGTCGTAGGCGATCTGCGCCTGTTCGACCGACGCCTCAGCGCTGCGCAGCGCCGCTTCAGCCTGTACAAATGTGTCATAGTACTGCTGGCGTTGCGCATCGTTGAGTTTGTTGGGAATACTTTTGCCGCTGGCATCGGCGCGTTCAGGCGTGATTGGATCCTGCCCTGTCGCCTGGACGAACTCCCAGTTCTGTTTCGCAGTCGCATAGCGCGATTGCGCCTGCGTGAGCGCCGTCACCGCCTTTTGCAAGTCGAGTTCGGTGCGGGTTTTGCTGGTCGAACTGGTATCGCGGGTATTCTGGAGGTTCGCTTCCGCCTGGCGCAGTTTCGTTTCAGCGGCGCTTAGCGACGCCTGGGAGGGATTGGTCAACGCTGCGAGGCGTGCGCGCGCCGACTCGAGGTTTGCCTGCGCACTGCGAAGGTCGGCGGCGGTTGCATTCCCTTTGCTGACCTTCGCCAGTTGAATCTCGGCGGCTTGCAGCGACAGCTGCGCCTGACGAATCTCCAGCGCCGATGCGCCTTCACCGCGCGCCGACGCCAGGCGCGCCTCCGCCGACTTCAGGTTCGCCTCCGCCTGCGCCAGTTGCAATTCCAATTCCGTCGTATCCAGCCGCGCCAGCGCCTGACCGGCGCGCACCGTGTCGCCAGTTGACGCCAGCACCTCAGCCACCTCACCCGATGTGGCAAAGACCAGATCGAGTTTGCGTGCGGGTTGCACCGAGCCGCTGCCACTGACCGTTTCCGTCAACGTTTCCCGCAGCGCCGGGACGGTCGCCACAGAGACGGGAGCAACCGTTGCGGCGCGCCACGCAAACCACACAACGCCTGCAAGAACCAGCAGCAGCGGGATGATCCAGAGCATCCACCGGTGCGGCAGGCGCTGTCGCCGAACACCGGCTGCCTGTGGAACCGATGATGTCGCCTGCATATCCGAACCTTTCTATCAGCATCTCAATTTCTTTGGCACGACTGTAGCAAATGATTCTTCAGAAAATGCGAAGGATCGATGAATCATCGAAGTATGCGGCGGATGCCCGTTCGTCGCCTCTACGCCACCCGCTACGCACCTGGTTTTTGAACCACAGAGGCGCAGAGGACACGGAGAACATAGAGCAACCTTCGCACCTTCCTATGCGGAGCGTTCTCGAGGGCGCACAGCGGGTGCAGGCATGATTGGACAGGAACCACTGCGGTTCTGGCAGACGGCGTCCGCGCGGACGTGATGGAGTTTGATTAAATATTCCGCTATCCGCCTACCTGCCCGGCGACTGATTGGTCAGTAAACGAAGTTTTCTGACTTTTTCAGCTCTGAGCGCAACGAAGGTTATCCTGCATCAGGACAAGGCGGATTCTTCGCCACACGCAACCGATGAAGCACCGGAAGGGCGCCGGCATAATGGGTCAAGACACGACGCTCCGGCGGCCAGCGATTGACATCGCCCCTGACGGGCCTGCGGCCTCCCGTCCGCCTGCGCGGACGGGAACGGCGGCGTCCACGCGCGGTGAGCGTGTCGAACCGCGCAGGTGGACGCCCGGCGGAACGACTGCCCGGCGCGACTTCAGTCGCCAGCCCAGGCGCAGCGCCACCTGCGCGCGTTGCATCGGCGCCGTGTGCGAGGGGACACCAGCGGCGCACCCCTACCGGTTACCGGCGCGTGTTGCATCGGCGCCGGGCGCCTGGGCGCGCCCGCGGCGCGCCCCTACCTTCCACCTGCTTCCCTCTCGTCTCGTACGATTTACAACCCTTCTTTTTCCACCTCTCAAATTTCGACTGAACTAATATATTGGCGTAAGCAATTACACTTTTCGCAGACATAAACGCCCTCTTTCCCT